>NZ_JBEXIA010000021.1:0-116635 GCF_040608335.1 Micromonospora sp. NPDC005194
CTCGTCGCCGGCCGGCCCACGCGGGGTGCGCGGCGCGACGGTCCGCACGACGCCGCCCCGGCCGGCCGCCGGAGCGTCCCGCCGGCCCGAACGGGCGGCGGCCCGGCCGCCGTCGAGCACCTGCAACGCCGGCCGGAACGGGTCGCCGGACCGGGTGCTACGCGGGGTACGCCGCTGCTCGGCGGCCCCGCCGCGCGCCGGTGTGCCCTCGCGGACGGTCCGGCCTCTCGGGGTGTACGCGCGGGCGCCGGAGATGCCCCCGATGCCCGGCTCGCCGGCCCGCGACTCCTCGTCGGCGGGCCCGGCCGCACGCGAAGAACCGCGCCGGGACCCCGGGGGGTTCCGGCGCGGCTCGTCCGACCTCGGTGGCACTGGTCAGCCTCCCGCGCCCTGGCTGGTGACCGACGGCTGGCCGGTCGCCGGCTTCGGCACGCCGATGGTCTTGCCGTCCGGCATCCGGATGTACGCCGGCTCACCGGCGTCCACCAGACCCAGACGACGCGCCTCGGCGGTCAGGTTGCCCGGCGCCTCGTACTCGGTGATCTGCTTGTCCAGCTGCTGCTTCTCCAGGTCCAGTCGGGCCTGCTGCTGCTGCAGCTTCTCCAGCCGGAACGCGTTCTCATTGATCTTGGTGTTGACCGCCAGGATGCCGAGCACCCCGCCGACCACCAGCACCACGATCAGCGCCGCGAACGGCGCACGCGGCACCGACACCGGCGGCGGCGGCGCCACCCGCAGCCGAGGCGAGCGAGCGGTCGCCGCGACGCCGGCCTTCTCGGCCGGACGCAGCGCGGCGCTGCCCTGGGTCGGGAACTCGCGCGCCCCCCGGGCGCGAGCCTCCCCCTGCCGGTTGACTCGATCGATGCGTGGCGTACCGTTCCCCACGCGCGGGGCTCGCTCCGCCGCGGTCCGGCCCCCCGACCGCGGTGCGCGCTGCCCGCCGCCGGTGACGTCCCGGCGGTCGCGCTTGTCAATGTTCATGTCCCCTCCCCCTCTACATCCGTCCCTCTGCCGTCCCGGTGCCCCTGATCCCCCACGGATCAGGCTGACCCAGTGCCCGGTTGGTGCATCCCCTTCACCCTGCGGCGGGACCGTTCGCGGTCGGTCCGCGCCTGTTCTGTCGCGTTCGGGTCGAGTCGAACCGCTGCCCGCAACCGCACCGAAGCGGCGCGCGGGTTCGCGGCGACCTCCTCCTCCCCGGGCAGTTCGGCGCCCCGGCTGAGCAGCCGGAACGTCGGACCGGACCCGGGCAGCTCAACCGGGAGGTCGATCGGGCCCTTACTGCGGACCCGGTCCGCGAGCGCCGCCTTGGTGAGCCGGTCCTCCAGCGAGTGGTAGGACAGGACCACCATGCGACCGCCCACGGTCAGAGCGTCGAGCGCGGACGGCAGCGCCGTCTCCAGCGCTGCCAGCTCTCTGTTTACCTCGATCCGTAAAGCCTGAAACGTTCTCTTTGCCGGGTGTCCGCCCGTTCGTCGCGCTGGTGCCGGAATGGAGTCCCGGACCAGCTCCGCCAGCCGCGCGGACGAGGTGATCCGGGCGCGTTCGCGCTCGCGGATGATCGCCGAGGCGATCCGGCCGGCGAACTTCTCCTCGCCGTACACCCGCAGCACCCGGGCCAGATCCGGATGGGCGTACGTGTTGACCACCTCTTCGGCGGTCACCCCCCGCGTCTGGTCCATCCGCATGTCCAGCGGCGCGTCCTGCGCGTACGCGAACCCGCGGTCGGGCGCGTCCAGTTGCAGCGACGAGACACCCAGGTCGAACAGGATCCCGTCGATGCCCGGATAGCCCAGCCGCTCCAGCACCTCGGGCAGCTCGTCGTAGACGGCGTGCTCCAGGTGCACCCGGTCGGCGAACCGCGCCAGCCGGACCCGCGCGTGAGCGAGCGCCTCGGTGTCCCGGTCGAGCCCGATCAGGACCGTCTCCGGGTGTGCCTCCAACACCGCCTCCGCGTGCCCGGCCAGGCCGAGCGTCGCGTCGACGTGCACCGTCCGGCCGCCTCGACCCAGCGCGGGGGCCAGCAGCTCGAGACACCGCTCGAGCAGCACCGGCACGTGCGTGCCGCGCAACTCCCCCATGTCGACCCCCACTGGTTGAAACGTCCGTTCTTCTCGCGCGCCTGCCGTGGCGACGGCGCTGCCGTCGTACCGCCAGATCCCCATCCGCTCCCGCCGGACACCGGACGCTCGCCCGATGACTGGATCGTGCGCCTGGCACCGGGGAAGGGGTGCCAGGAACTCGAAAGCGGCTGGAGATCTCGCAGTACGTCGGGCGCCGTTCCGCCCTACAGACCGCCGGGCAGCACCCCCTCCTCGATGTCGGCGAAGTCGTCTTCGCTCTCGGCGAGGTAGGTCTCCCAGGCGACCTTGTCCCAGATCTCCACCCGTGTGCTCGCGCCGATGACCACCAGGTCACGGTCGAGCGCGGCGTACTCCCGAAGGTGTGCCGGAATCGTCACGCGGCCCTGCTTGTCCGGCACCTCGTCGTGCGCGCTGGCGAAGAAGACCCGGCTGTAGGCCCGGGCCGCCTTGTGCGTCATCGGCTGCGCGCGCAACTGCTCCGCGATCCGCTGGAACTCGGGTGTCGGAAAGACATAGAGGCAACGATCCTGCCCTTTGGTGACCACGACACCCCCCGCCAGCTCATCCCGGAACCTGGCCGGAAGGATCAACCGGCCTTTGTCGTCCAGGCGCGGAGTATGGGTGCCGAGGAACATCCGGCCCTACCCCCTCGCCCTTGAGCGGCGTTCGCGGCGCCGCTGACCCCCCGGGCCGGTGAGCCCTCCCGGCCTCACCATTGGGCCCCACCTTACTCCACTTCCCTCCACCTGCAACCAGATTCGCCCGCGTGGCGCGGCCGATTCACGCGCAAAACCGCACGTCACACGGGGTGGAGCGGAGTGGAGGGCCGGAGCCCTCCCCCGGCGTGGTCCGCTTTCCGACATAGATCGACTCCGTCCGGTGGAGCGCGAACCGCCCACCCGCGCGGATGCCACGGCCGAACGGTTCACCGTCGGCGGCGATCTGGTGAAGCGGGCGGTCCGGTAACCTCGCTCGCGTGACGGACGCGAAAATGCCCCTACGGGCCAAGGTGGCCAGCTCCGTGTCACGGACCGCCGCGGCGCTCTCCCGGGCCGCCGGCCGTGGCGACGGATCGGTGATCGGCGGATGGATCGGGCTGAAGATCGACCCGGAGCTGCTGGCGCACCTGTCGGCCGGACGCGCCATCGCGCTCGTCTCCGGCACCAACGGCAAGACGACCACCACCCGGTTGACCGCCGCCGCGGTCGGCGTGCTCGGCCGGGTCGCCACCAACTCCTTCGGCGCCAACATGCCCAGCGGGCACACCTCGGCGCTGGCCAAGGCCGGCAGCACCCCGTACGCGGTGCTGGAGGTCGACGAGCACTACCTCGCCCAGGTGCTGGAGTCGACCGAGCCGCACGTGGTCGCGCTGCTGAACCTCTCCCGCGATCAGCTGGACCGGGCCAAGGAGGTCGCCATGATGGCGCAGCTCTGGCGCGCGGCGCTGGTCCGGCACACCGACGTACGGGTGGTGGCCAACGCCGACGACCCGCTGGTGGTCTGGGCCGCCACCCCGCCGGGCGACCCCGCCCGGGGCATCAACCCGCCGCACGTGACCTGGTTCAGTGCCGGTCAGCGCTGGCACGACGACTCCTGGGTCTGCCCGGAGTGCGGCTCCACGATCCAGCGCTCGGGCGACCAGTGGTGGTGCACCGGCTGCCCGCTGCGCCGACCGGAGCCGAACTGGGTCGTCGAGGACGAGGGCGTGCTCGACCCCACCGGCGCCTGGCACAAGGTCTCCCTCCAGCTGCCCGGCAAGGTCAACCTCGGCAACGCGGCGACCGCGCTGGCCGTGGCGGCCGAATTCGGCGTACGCCCGGTCGACGCGGTGTCCCGCCTCGGCATCGTCACCTCGGTGGCCGGCCGTTACGCGCAGGTCGACAAGGACGGGCGCAACATCCGGCTGCTGCTGGCCAAGAACCCGGCCAGCTGGCTGGAGGCCTTCGACATGGCCGACGACGCGCCGACCCTGCTCTCCATCAACGCGCGCGACCCCGACGGTCTGGACACCTCCTGGCTCTACGACGTCGACTTCGCCCCGCTGCGCGGCCGGCAGGTGTTGATCACCGGCGACCGGGCCTACGACCTGGCGGTCCGACTGGACGTCAACGACGTACCGTTCCAGCACGTGCGCACCTTCGACGACGCGATCCGGTCGGTCCCGCCCGGGCGACTGGAGGTCATCGCGAACTACACCGCGTTCCAGGACATCCGAGCGGAGTTGGACCGTGTCATCTGAGAGCCTGCGCATCGTCTGGATCTACCCCGACCTGCTGTCCACCTACGGCGACCGGGGCAACGCCCTGATCCTCGCCCGACGGGCCCGCCAACGCGGCATGCCGGTCGAGGTGCTGGAGGTCCGCTCCGACCAGCGGCTGCCCGCGACCGCCGACATCTACCTGGTCGGCGGTGGCGAGGACGGCCCGCAGGCGTTGGGCGCCCAGCGGCTGATCGCCGACGGCGGTCTGCACCGGGCGGTCGCCCAGGGGTCTGTGGTGTTCGGCGTGTGTGCCGGTTACCAGCTGCTCGGCACCTCCTTCTTCGCCAAGGGTGTGCAGTGTCGCGGGCTGGAGCTGCTGGACCTGCAGTCCGACCGGGGCGAGAGCCGGGCCGTCGGCGAGCTGGCCGGTGAGATCGACCCCCGACTGGGCCTGCCCCCGCTGACCGGTTTCGAGAACCACGGCGGTCGCACCCATCTCGGTCCGGAGGTCGCCCCGCTGGCCCGGGTCACCACCGGGGTCGGCAACGACGGCGCCACCGAGGGCGCGTGGCGTGGCAAGCTGCTGGGCACCTACTCGCACGGCCCGGCCCTGGCCCGCAACCCGGCCCTGGCCGACCTGCTGCTGCGCTGGGCCACCGGGGCACACCAGCTGCCGCCGCTGGACGACACCTGGTCCGACCGGCTGCGCAACGAGCGCCGCGCCGCAGTGGCCCCCGCCCGGGCATGATCCGAGCCGTCCGGCGGCTGCTCCGGCAGCCGTCGGCCGCCCGGTTCGCCCTGCTCGTGCTGCTGATCGGCGGCTGCGGGCTGCTGCTGCTCCTGGTGCCCCGGCCGGATCCGGCGCACCTGCCGGAACTGGCCGACCGGTTGGGCGGCCTCGCGCCGGTGGCGGCGATCCTCGGCGGGGCGCTGCTGCTGGTCGCCCTGGTTCCCCGTACCTTCATCACGCTCGCCGCGGGCGCGATCTTCGGCCCCCTGGAGGGCGCGGCGTACGCCCTGGGCGCCGCGCTGGTGGCGGCGGCGATCGGGTTCACGGTCGGCCGGCTGCTCGGCCGGGAGTTCGTCGCCGATCGGGTCCGGGGCCGACTGGCCCGCCTCGACGGGTGGTTCGCCCGGCAGAGCGTGGTCGGCGTGGTCACCGTCCGGCTGCTGCCGATCGCCGGCTTCGGCCTGGTCAGCTACGGCTACGGCACGACCGGCGCCCGGATGCTGCCGTTCCTGGCCGGCAGCGTGATCGCCGCCGCGCCGACCGCGTTCGGCTACGCCGCGATCGGCGCGGCCGTCAGCTCGCCCGGCCACGTCAACTGGTACGCCGCCGCCCCGGCCAGCCTCGGTCTGATCGCCAGCGTCGTGCTCGTCCACCAGTGGTGGCGCGGCGAACGACGCCGCCGGTCGATGTCGGTCTGACCGTGCCCAACCCGACGGATCCGACGGGCGAGCAGCGACTGGCTGAGGGCTTCGTCAGCGACGTGGTCCGGATCGGCGACACGGTGCGTCGGACGCCACCTGCCAACCTGGACTTCGTCGGCGGCTCCTGGACCACCTGGCCGTGGTCGGCGCGGACCTCCCGCCTCGGTACCTGGGGGTCGACGCCCTCGGCCGGCAGGTGCTCAGCCACATCGGAACGCAACCGACCCGGCGAGAGACGCAGGGCCGGTTGCGAACCGGGATCCTACTTCGGCACCGGCGACGTGTAGCCGACGACGGCTGACTCCCAGTTGGAGTGCAACACGTGGGAGACCGTGTTCGACTGGTTGCCGCCGACCACGTAGTGATTGCCGTCCGTGCTGGTGTCGTAGTACGAAGTCACGATGGCCACGTGGTCGATGACTCCGTCGCCACCCCAGTCGTAGGACGCGGCGTCACCCTTGCGCGGGACGTAGCCGCTGCCCCGGCCGTGCCAGGTGCCGTTGTTGATGCCGTAGGTCCGGAAGCTCGACGCGGCGGCGTTGAGCCCGGTGTACTTCGCACCACCCCAGTAGAACGCGAACTTCGCGAAGTCGGCGCACCACGCCCGGGCCCGCCACCTCACGTCGTCCCAGGTCTTTGACCCGTTCCGGTACATGTACCCGGGGCTCACCGGACCGCAGGTGCCGGTCCCCGAGCTGTCGTAGCGATCGTTGTTCGGGTCGGCCCAGAAGCCGGTGTAGAAGTTGCAGTCCTGGCCGCTGCGCTCCTTCAGGCGGTACTGCACATCGGTGTTCTCCGAAGTGAACTGTTCCCAGGCGATGTTACCGACGTCGATGCCCAGTTGGGTGTCGGCGGCGTGCGCAATTCCTGGCACGACGAAGATGCTGGAGGTGGCGGCGACCACGGCCACCACGGCCATGCGGAGTGCTTTCACGGTTGTCTCCTGTCCGGCGATCAGAGCCAGCCGCCGCAGCGGCGGTTGGTGTTGCCGTCACTGGTGCAGACCTTGAGGTAGACGCCCGAGCTGAAGGGGCCGTACCACTCGTCCTCGGCCCAGTCGCCGACGCCTCCGGTCGCCTCGTCGAGCTTCACGCCGGCAGTCGACGTGCTCGGTGTCCTGATCCACACCTCGGCGCGGCGACCGTCCTTGGCCGTGTCTTCGAGAAAGTAGCTGAGGCCGGTGGTAAAGGCCTCGGGGCAGATCTGGTACGTCAGATCGGCTCCGGAGATGCTGGCCGTGCCGCTGCGGCATGCGGCCGCGGACGCGGCCGTTGGTGACAGGACCACTGCGGCGGTCCCGACAAGGCCGGTGGCTACGACGGTTCGCAGGCCACGCTGCCAGGCTTGCTTCATGTGCCCTCCTCATCGTGCCCGGACGCCGCTTCGTCGACGCCCGGTCGAGGCGCTTTGCCGCCCCCCGTTGCGCACACTCTCCCGGCGCGTGGTGGAAGCGGAGTGGAAGTCGGGTGCAGCGCTCAATCCGCCAGGATCGATACAATGCGTCGGGGTGGCCGCGACGAGCACGGGGGGTCTCGGATGGAGCAACTGCGGCTCACCGTGCTCGGTCCGCTGGAGGCCGAACGGGCTGGCGCCGTGATCCGGCTCGGCCCGCGGCAGGTGGAGCTGCTCTCCGTGCTCGTCATCGAACTCGGCCGCCCGGTGTTGGCCCGCCGCCTGGTGGATCTCCTCTGGGGTACCACCGCCGGCGACGGCGCGGCGCCGACGCTCCGCAGCCATGTCTCGCACCTGCGGCGTGCCCTGGGGCCCGGCCGGTCCGCGCCCGCGGAGGCCTCGATCGTCGCCACCGTCGGCACCGGCCCCGGCCTGGCGTACCGGCTGGATCTGCCCCCCGACTGTGTGGACGCCTGCCTTTTCGAACAGCAGGCCACGCAGGGGCGGCGGCTGCTCGACGCCAGCGACCCGGCGGTGATCCCACGCGCCGCCGAGCTCTTCGGCGCCGCACTGGCCCACTGGCGGGGGCCGGCCTTCGCTGACGTCGCCGACCGGCCGTTCGCCCTGCCCGAGGTGGCCCGCCTCGACGCGTTGCGCCGCACCGCCCGACGCGGTCACGCCGAGGCGCTGATCGCGCTCGGGCGACCCGCCGCAGCCGTCGGCGTGCTCACCGGCGCGGTTCTGGACGACCCGTACGACGAGGGCGTCCGCCACCTGCTCACGCTCGCCCTCTACGCCGAGCAGCGGGTGGACGAGGCCGCCGAGGTCTGCCGACGGGGCATCGCCCTGCTGCGGGAACGAGGCATGGACGCACCGCAACTCCACCGTCTGTACGCCGCTATCCTGCGGCGCGACGAGCTGCCGATCCCGGCACCCGCGGCGGTGGTCGGCGGACTCGCGCCGGTGGCGCCGGCGAGCCTGCTGCCACCGGACCCGCCGCACTTCGTCGGCCGGGCCGCCGAGCTCGATGCGGCTCGGCGGCACTGCCTGGCGCTGAAACGGCAGCAGATCCTGCTCGTGACCGGTGCGGCCGGCGTGGGCAAGACCAGCTTCGCCGTCCGCTTGGCGCACCTGCTCGCCGAGGATTTCCCGGACGGATGCCTATACGTCAACCTGCGCGGCTTCGATCCGGGCGGTACGGCGATCGCCGGGGACGAGGCGGTGCGACTCTTCCTGGACGCCTTGCGGGTGCCACCGGAGCAGACGCCGGCGCGCGAGGAGAGTCGGGCCGGCCACTACCGGAGGCTGCTGTCGGAGCGCCGCATGCTGATCGTGCTCGACAACGCCCGCGACGCCGGTCAGGTGCGCCCACTCCTGCCCGGTGCCGCCGGGTGCGCGGTGGTGGTGACCAGTCGACAGCAACTACCCGGCCTGGTGACCGTCGAGGGCGCCCAACCGGTCACCCTCGACCTGCTCACTGCCGCCGAAGCCCGCGATCTGCTGACGAGCCGACTGGGTGGCGACCGGGTGGCGACGGAGCCGGGGCCCGTGGCAGGGATCATCGAACGGTGTGACCGGCTGCCGCTGGCCCTGGCGATCGTGGCGGCCCGCGCGGCGACTCATCCCCGGTTCCCGCTCGCCGTGCTGGCCCGGGAACTGACCGAGTCCCGCGGCAGCCTCGACGGCTTCGCGGCCGGCGATCCGGCCACCGACCTCCGGTCGGTCTTCTCCTGGTCGTACCGGGCTCTCGGCGGTGCGGCAGCGCGGTTGTTCCGCCTACTCGGGCTGCACCCCGGGCAGGACATCTCGGTGCGGGCCGCCGCAAGCCTCGCCGCACTGCCCGAGCGGCAGGTCCGCCCCGTCCTCGCCGAACTGGCCCGTGCGCAACTCGTCATGGAGCGGGCACCGGGCAGGTACACCTGCCACGATCTGCTCCGGGCGTACGCGGCGGAGCTGGTCGCGTCGGAGCCCCCGGAGGTAGGCCACGCGGCGCGGCGCCGGATCGTCGACCACTATCTGCTCAGCGCCCGCACGGCCGACGCGCGACTGTCCCCGCTACGGCAGCCGATCACGCCGCCGTCGTTGACGACGGGCGTGACTCCGGAGGAGCCTGCGGACGGCGCCTCGGCCTTGGCCTGGCTCGCCGAGGAGCACGGCGTGCTCATCCGGGTGGTCGAGCTGGCTGCTCGGCACGGCTTCGACCGGCACGTGTGGCAGTTGGCGTGGGCGGTGACCACCTTCCTGTCCCGTCGTGGCTGCTGGGAGGACCTGATCGCCGTACAGCACCGCGCGCTGGCCGCGGCTGAACGCTGCGGCGACAGGGCCGCAGCGGCGCAGGCACATCGCGACGTCGTCGCGGCCTTCTCCGAGACCGGCCGCCTCCGGTTGGCCCGTCAGCACCTGGAGTCGGCTCTGGCGCTGCTGCGGGAACTCGGCGACCGGACCGGGCAGGCGCAGACGTTGCTGACCCTCAGCTGGATCAACGAGAAGGAGGGTGACCAGATGACCGCGCTGCACCACGACGAGCGGGCGCTGGCCCTCTTCCGGGCCGACGGGCACCAGGCGGGGGAAGCCCGGGCGCTCAATGCGATCGGCTGGGATCATGCCGTGCTCGGCGCGTACCGGGAGGCGGTCGGCTACTGCCAGCGGGCGCTGGTCCTGCAGCGCCGGCTCGGTGACGGGGTCGGGGAGGCGAACAGTTGGGACACGTTGGGCTACGCCCATCACCATCTCAGCCGCTACCGCCGGGCAGCCCGCTGCTTTCGACGGTCACTGGCGCTCAGTCGAGAATTGGGACACCGCTACAACGAGGCGGAGACGCTGCACCACCTGGGCGACAACCACGAGGCCCTCGGCGACCTGGCTGCCGCACACGACTGCTGGCTGCGTGCCTTCGAGATCCATAGCGACATGCGGCACCCAGCTGCCGCGCAGTTGCGCGACAAGCTCTCGGCGGGCCACGGCCATCCCCGTCGCCGGCCGGAGGTGGCGGCCGTCGTCCGCTGAGTGCATCCCGTACCGGCACGGTGGACAAGCGGCCGGCCGGTACGGGACGTAATGACGACCGACCACCATCACATGACGACGGAGACCATCCGGCCCTTCACCACGATGACCTTGCGGGGTTCCTTGCCGGTCAGGGAGGCGGTCACCGCTTCCAGGGCGGCGGCGCGGACGGTCTCCTCGGAGGCGTCGGCGGGGACCTCGATGCGGCCACGGACCTTGCCGTTGACCTGCACCGGATAGGTCACCGTCTCGGCCACCAGCAGCGCCGGGTCGGCGGTCGGGAATTCCGCGTACGTCAGCGAGGTGTCGTGGCCCAGCTTGCGCCACAGCTCCTCGGCCAGGTGCGGGGCGAACGGCGCCACCATCAGCACCAGCGGCTCGGCCACCTCCCGCGGCGTGGCCGACAGTCGGGTCAGCCCGTTGGTCAGCTCGATCAGCTTGGCGATCGCGGTGTTGAACCGGATGCCGTCCATGTCGCCGCGGACCCCGTCGATCACCTTGTGCAGCAGCCGACGGGTCGCTTCGTCGGCCGGAGCCTCGGTGATCCGCAGCGCGCCGGTCTGCTCGTCGACGATGGCCCGCCAGACCCGCTGCAGGAACCGGTACGAGCCGACCACCGCCCGGGTCTCCCAGGGTCGGGACACCTCCAGCGGGCCCATCGACATCTCGTACACCCGGAAGGTGTCCGCGCCGTAGGCGGCGCACATGTCGTCGGGGGTCACCACGTTCTTCAGCGACTTGCCCATCTTGCCGTACTCGCGGTTGACCGTCAGGTCGCCCAGGTAGTAGGCGCCGTCGCGCTCGACGACCTCCTCGGCCTGCACGTAGCTGCCGCGCGAGTCGGTGTACGCGTACGCCTGGATCATGCCCTGGTTGAACAGCTTGCGGAACGGCTCGAACGACGAGACGTGCCCCAGGTCGAACAGCACCTTGTGCCAGAACCGCGCGTACAGCAGGTGCAGCACGGCGTGCTCGGCGCCGCCGACGTACAGGTCGGTGCCCCCGCAGTCGCCCTCGGCGCGCGGGCCCATCCAGTACCGCTCGTTCTCCGCGTCGACGAACCGCTCGCTGTTGGTCGGGTCCAGGTAGCGCAGCTCGTACCAGCAGGAGCCGGCCCACTGCGGCATCACGTTGGTCTCCCGGGTGTAGCGCTTCGGCCCGTCACCCAGGTCCAGCTCGACCTCGACCCAGTCCCGCCGCCGCGACAGCGGGGTCTCCGGGTTGGAGTCGGCGTCGTTCGGGTCGAACGTCTTCGGGGAGAAGTCGTCCACCTCGGGCAGCTCGACGGGCAGCATCTCCTCCGGCAGGGCGATGGCCGCGCCGGTCTCGTCGTAGACGATCGGGAACGGCTCACCCCAGTAGCGCTGGCGGGAGAACAGCCAGTCGCGCAGCCGGTAGGTCACCGCGCCGGTGCCGTGCCCGTTCGCCTCCAGCCAGGAGATGATCGCCGCCTTGGCGTCGGCGACCCCCAGGCCGTTCAGGTCCAGGCCGCGCTCGGGCGCGGCGCTGTTGATGGCCGGGCCGTCCCCGGTGTACGCCTTGCCGTCGAAGCCCTCCGCCGGCTGCACGGTACGCACGATGGGCAGCTCGAAGACCTCGGCGAACGCCCAGTCCCGCTCGTCCTGCGCGGGCACCGCCATGATCGCGCCGGTGCCGTAGCCGGCCAGCACGTAGTCGGCGATGAAGATCGGGATCTGCCCGCCGGTCACCGGGTTGGTGGCGTACGCGCCGATGAAGACGCCGGTCTTCTCCTTGCTGTCGGACTGCCGCTCGACGTCGGTCTTGGCCGCCGCCGCCTTGCGGTACGCCTCGACGGCCTCGGAGGGGCTGGCGTGCCCGCCGGTCCAGGCGTCCCTCGTGCCGTCGGGCCAACTGGCCGGCGCCAGCGTGTCGACCAGCTCGTGCTCGGGCGCCAGCACCATGTAGGTGGCCCCGAAGACGGTGTCCGGGCGGGTCGTGAACACCCGGATCGGCTCCCGGGTGGTCGGGAAGTCGATGTGCGCGCCGGTGGAGCGACCGATCCAGTTGCGCTGCATGTGCTTGATCGCCTCGGGCCAGTCCAGGCTGTCCAGGTCGTCCAGCAGCCGGTCGCCGTACGCGGTGATCCGCATCATCCACTGCTTCAGGTTGCGCTTGAAGACCGGGAAGTTGCCGCGCTCGGAGCGCCCGTCGGCGGTGACCTCCTCGTTGGCCAGCACGGTGCCCAGCCCGGGACACCAGTTCACCGGCGCCTCCGAGACGTACGCCAGCCGGTGGTCGTCGACGATCTGGCGGCGCTCGGCGACGCTCAGCTCGGCCCAGGGCCGGCCGTCCGGGGTGGAGCGGTTGCCGCCCTCGAACTCGGCGATCAGCTCGGCGATCGGCCGGGCCCTGCCGGCGTCGCGGTCGTACCAGGAGTTGAAGATCTGCAGGAAGATCCACTGCGTCCAGCGGTAGAAGTCGGTGTCGATGGTCGCCACCGACCGGCGCTCGTCGTGCGCCAGCCCCAGGCGGCGCAGCTGCGACTTGTACCGCTCGATGTTCGCGACAGTGGTGGTCCGGGGGTGGGTGCCGGTCTGCACGGCGTACTGCTCGGCGGGCAGGCCGAACGCGTCGAACCCCATCGCGTGCAGCACGTTGCGCCCGGCCATCCGCTGGTAGCGGGCGAAGCAGTCGGTGCCGATGTAGCCCAGCGGGTGGCCGACGTGCAGGCCGGCGCCGGACGGGTACGGGAACATGTCCAGCACGTACAGCTTCTCCGCCCCGGCCCGGGGGTGGCCCGGATCGGCCAGCGGACCGGTCGGGTTCGGTGCGTGGAAGGTGCCCTCGCGCGCCCAGGTGTCCTGCCAACGGGTCTCGATCTCGTCGGCCAGGGCCGCGGTGTACCGGAACGGGGGGATGTCGCCCGCCGGTGCGGCTGCCTCACTCATCGTTTCTCCTCGCTTCGCTTCGCTTCGTCTCGGCACCGCCGGGCCGGACCGGCGGCGGGCACAAAAAAGCCCCTCGCGCAGGAGGGGCCGCCGTGCTGTCGCGCGTTCAGCGCATCAGCACGGCCCGGTAAGAAGCAGGAAGACTCCGGCCATGTCCGGCAGTGTACCCCGTCGCCGACGGGACCGGAGGAACCGCCGGGCGCGGTCCGGTCGATCCCCCAACTCGGCGAATATCCGTGCGTAAGCGGCGGACTACCTGCGGGGGTCGGCGATAACGACAAACATGGTTAGCCTGAGAGGCCAGTGAGAATCCTGCGGCAAACGAGGCTCGACGTCGCGAACCCAACGGCGGGTCCAGGTGCTCTCTACAGAGCTGCCGTGACGGCGACGAGGAGGAGGCCCGTGACACAACAGACCTGGGACGAGGTGGGCGGCCTGTTGCCGCACGACGAGTTCCGCGCCGCCAGCGAGGCCATCGTGGCCAACATCGAGCAGGTCATCGAGGGTAAGACCGCCACCGTGCGGCTGGCCCTGGCCGTTCTGCTCGCCGAGGGTCACCTCCTCATCGAAGACGTTCCCGGCGTCGGCAAGACCAAGCTGGCCAAGGCCCTGGCGCGGTCCATCGACTGCACGGTGCGCCGGATCCAGTTCACCCCCGACCTGCTGCCCAGCGATGTCACCGGCGTGAGCGTCTACAACCAGGAGACCCACGACTTCGAGTTCCGTCCGGGGGCCGTCTTCGCCAACCTGGTCGTCGGCGACGAGATCAACCGGGCGTCGCCGAAGACCCAGTCGGCGTTGCTGGAGTGCATGGAGGAACGGCAGGTCACCGTCGACGGCGTGACCTACCAGCTACAGACCCCGTTCATGGTCATCGCCACCCAGAACCCGATCGAGATGGAGGGGACGTACCCGCTGCCCGAGGCGCAGCGCGACCGGTTCACCGCCCGGATCGCGATGGGTTACCCCGACGCCGGCGCCGAACTGGCCATGCTGGACGGGCACGGCGGCACCGACCCGCTGAACGAGCTGCGGCCGGTCTCCGACGCGGACATCGTCCGGCAGCTCATCGCCACCGTCCGACAGGTGCACGTCGCGGACGCCGTCAAGCAGTACGCCATCGACCTGGTCACCGCCACCCGGGAGGCCCCCGACCTGCGCCTCGGCGCGTCCCCCCGGGCGACCCTGCAACTGCTGCGCACGGCCCGGGCGGTCGCCGCGCTGGAGGGCCGCGACTACGTCCTCCCCGACGACCTGCAGGCCCTGGCGGTGCCGGTGCTCGCGCACCGGATCATCCCGACGGCCGACGCGCAGCTCGCCCGACGCACCACCGACGCGATCGTCTCCGAGCTGGTGCACCGACTGCCGTTGCCGCACGACCGGCAACGCAGCCCCTACGACACCCGGCCCGCCACCGGCAACGGTCGCGCGCCCTACGAGCCGCGGAGGCCGTGACGTGCGTGCCGGGCTGCGCGGGTTGACCACCCGCGGGCGCTCGTTCCTCGCGGCCGCGATCGCGGCGGCGATCTCGGCCGTCATCCTGGGCGAGAAGGACCTGCTCCGGGTGGCCGTACTGCTGGCCATCCTGCCGCTGCTGGCCGCCGCCTACGTGGGTCGCAGCCGCTACAAGCTGGCCTGCAACCGCTCGCTGGACCCGCACCGGGTCCCGGTCGGGGCCAACTCGCGGGTGGTGCTGCGCCTGCAGAACCTCTCCCGGCTGCCCACCGGCACCCTGTTACTGGAGGACCGGCTGCCCTACGCGCTGGGCAGTCGGCCACGGGTCGTGCTGGAGCGGCTCGGCGCGCACCAGGCCAGCTCCGTGGCGTACACGGTCCGTGCCGACGTGCGGGGCCGTTACGACGTGGGCCCGCTGGTGGTTCGGATGACCGACCCGTTCGGTCTGTGCGAGCTCACCCGGGCGTTTCCCAGCACCGACCACCTGACGGTCATCCCGCAGGTCACGCCCCTGCCGTCGGTCCGGCTCCCCGGGGAGTACGCGGGCAGCGGCGACAGCCGGGCGCGTTCGGTGGCGGTGCACGGCGAGGACGACGCGGCGACCCGGGAGTACCGCCGGGGCGACGACCTGCGCCGGGTGCACTGGAAGTCCACCGCCCGCACCGGCGAGCTGATGGTGCGCCGGGAGGAGCAGCCCTGGGAGAGTCGGGCCACGGTCGTCCTGGACACCCGCGCGTACGGCCACCGGGGCGACGGCCCGACGGCGAGTTTCGAGTGGGCGGTCTCCGCCGCCGCCAGCATCGCCGTGCACCTGCGGCAGGCCGGCTACAAGCTGCGCCTGGTCACCGGCTCGGGGGTCGACGTGGACGCCTCGGAGGGCGGCGGCGACGGTGTGCTGCTCGACCACCTGGCCGAGGTACGTCTGGACCAGCGGGCCGACGTGACCGGGCTGGTGCAGCGGGTTCGGCAGCGCGCCGACGGTGGTCTGATCATCGGGCTGTTCGGCATGGTGAGCGTCGCCGAGGCCGAGTTGCTGGCCGGGCTGCGGGGCAACGGCGCGACGTGCGCCGGTTTCCTGTTGGACAGCTCCACCTGGCTGAGCCTCCCGGAGAAGGCCCGCGCCGAGGCGGAGCACACGCACGGCGCGGCGGTGCTGGCCATGGTGCGCAGTGGCTGGCGGGTGGTCGGCGTCGACCACGGCAGCCGACTGCCGGCGCTGTGGCCGCAGGCCGGCCGAGGATCTCAGGGCTTCGCCCTGCGCGCCGCGCTGGCCGAGACGGTCGCCGGCGGCGTGCGATGAACGGAAGGTTCCCCTCATGATCGCCAGCCGGAACACCGGCGCGGTGGCGGCCGCCGCGACACTGCTCGCCGCCGCGCCGCTGTCGGCCATCTTCCAGACCTGGACGTGGCTGATCCAGTGCGCGATCGCGGTAGCCGTGGTGGCCGGGGTCGCCGCGCTGACGCGGCTCGTCCGCGCACCGCTCTGGGGTCAGGTGCTCGGCATGCTGGCCGCCCTGTTGCTCGCGCTGACCTGGCTGTTCCCCAGCGGCAGCGAGCTGCTGACCTTCCTGCCCACGCCGGCCACGATCGAGCACTTCGCCGACCTGCTCGCCGGCTCGGCGCAGGACATGCGCTCGTACGGCGTCGAGGTTCCGGACACGGACCCGCTGCTGTTCATCACCGTGCTCGGCGTCGGTGGGGTGGCCGTGCTCGTGGACGTGCTGGCGGTGGGGCTGCGCCGGCCCGCGCTGGCCGGGCTGCCGATGCTCGCGATCTACTCGGTGCCGGTCGCCGTCTACGTGGACAGCGTCCCCCCGGCGCCGTTCGTGGTGGGCGCGGCCGGTTACCTGTGGCTGCTGGTCACCGACAACGTCGACCGGGTCCGTCGGTTCGGCCGGCGGTTCACCGGAGACGGTCGTGACGTCGACGTGTGGGAGGCGTCGCCGCTGGCCTCCGCCGGTCGTCGGCTCGCCGTGGTCGGCGTGGTGGTGGCCGTGGCGCTGCCACTGGCGGTGCCCGGCATGACCAGTGGGCTGCTCGACACGCTCTCCGGTGGCACGGGCAACGGCAGCGGCACCGGCCGGGGCGCGGGCGGTTCGTCCGGCCGGATCGACCTGTTCGCGTCGCTCGCCGGCCAGCTCAACCAGTCCGAGGTGGCCGACCTGGTCAAGGTGACCACCTCCGAGCCGAACCCGTTCTACCTGCGCTACGCAGTGGCCGACGAGCTGCGCCCGAGTGGTTTCCAGGCCCGCAACCCGAGTGGCCGGCCGGCCAACCGGGATCTGCCGGACCCGACCGAGCGGGCCGGCCAGGGGGTGCAGCAGGTCCGCTACCAGGCGACCGTCGAGGTCACCAAGAGCCTCAGCATGTCCCTCATGCCGGTGTACGCCGAGCCGGTGCGCACCGAGGACCTCAACAGCAACTGGCTGTACGACCCCAGCCAGCAGGTCATCTTCTCCAACCGGGAGAACTCCCGGGGTCGCAAGTACTCCTTCGACTACGTCCGCTCGACGTACACGCCGGCGGCGCTGCGGGCCGCTCGGCCGCTGCCCGCCGACCATCCGGTCCGCCGCCAGCTCACTGCCACCCCCGGGCCGGTGCCCGAGGTGGAGGAGCTGGTCAAGGGGTTGACCCAGGGCAAGCGCACCGACTACGACCGCGTGCTCGCGATCTACCAGCACTTCTCGGCGGACAACGGGTTCAGCTACCGGCTCAGCACCGAGAGCGGCAGCAGCGGCCAGGACATCGTCAACTTCCTCACCAACAAGGTCGGCTACTGCCAGCAGTACGCCGCCGCCATGGCCTGGCTGGTCCGTTCGGCCGGCATCCCGGCCCGGGTCGCGTTCGGGTTCACCAATGGCAGCAAGCGCGACGGCGACACGTACACGCTGACCAACCTCAACCTGCACGCCTGGACCGAGGTCTTCTTCGACGGGATCGGCTGGGTGCCGTTCGACGCCACCCCGGCGTACGGCGTGCCCGGCTCCACCCGGTCGGCCTGGGCTCCGGACACTGACGCGCCCGAGCCGTCCAGCCCGGAGACGGGCGCCACGGACAGCCCGACCGGCCCGGACTCGTCGGCCGGGCCGGCCGGCCCGGACAACGCCGACCGCGACACCGACTCCGGGCTCTCCCTCGGCGGTGAGACCCCGGCCGAGCAGCCGCCGGTCTGGCCATGGTGGACGGCGGGCGTGCTGGCCCTGTTGGCGCTGCTGGCGGTGCCGGCGCTTCGTCGACTGGCGCTGCGTCGGCGGCGGGCCGGCCGGGCCGACGCCATGGTGGCCACCGCCGCCGGGGGCGACACCCCGTCGGCCGACGGCAAGCCGGTGATGGTGGTCGAGGCCGGTCGCGCTCGCGCGGACGCGCACGCCGCCTGGGCGGAGCTGCTGGACACGATGGTCGACTTCAAGGTCCGAGTGGACCAGACCGAGACGCCCCGGGCGACCGCGGACCGGCTGGTCCGCGATGCCCTCGCCGACGACACGGCGGCGGTCGGAGCGGCGCGGCTGCTCGGCCGGGCGGAGGAGCGGGCCCGGTACGCGCGGAACCCGCTGACCGGCGAACCGCTGCCGCCGGCGCTACGCGCGATCCGCGGCGCGCTCGCCACCCGGGCGGATCGACGGACCCGACTGGTCGCCGCCGTGCTGCCGCCCTCGGTGCTGCTGCGCTGGCGGATCGCCCTGGCGGACGCCTCCGGCCGCCTGGTGGCGCTGACCGGGCGGATCCGTTACCGGCTGCTGCGCTGGAATCCGCGGCGGGTGCTGGCCGACCGAGCGGCCCGCTGACCGACGCAGGTACAGGTTCGGGGCGGCGGTCACCGACCGTCGCCCCGAATGTTTGATCGACTCCGGGTCGGCGATGTGGGCGGATCCGAGCCTCTGGAAACGCCCACATCGGCGACCTGGCCTGGATCTTCGCGCCCACCGAAGACGCGCGCGGAGAGCGGCGTGCATGCGCGGGAAGCGGCGGGCGCGCGCGGGAAGCGGCACGCGCGGAGAGCGGCAGGCAGCGTGCATGCGCGGGAAGCAGCGGGCGCGCGCGGGAAGCGGCGGGCAGTCGGGGAGGGTGGCGGGGCGCACGGATACGACAGTGGTCGCCGGGGCGTTCCCGGCGACCCGCTCGTCGCGGTGTACGGCCCGCCTCAGCGGCGGGACGGGCTCAGCGGTGCCCCTCCGGGCGCTGCCGCCACCTGTCTTCCATCCGGTCCAGGATCGACCGGCGGCGACCGGACCGGCCACCGCGGGGACGACGACTCGTCGTGCCACCCACCACGTGCAGGTCAGGTGACTGCGCCCGCCGGTGCGACTGCACCGCGAACGCGGCCGACGCCAGCATGACGACAAAGCCCGCCACCGCCAGCGGTGGAGTCTTGATCACCGCGCCATAGACCAGTAGAGCCAAGCCAGCGATGATCACGCCGGCAGCGACGAGCAGGCGACGCCGCGCGTGGAAGCGCGGATCGCTGGCGCGCACGGCCGAGGCGAATTTGGGGTCCTCGGCAAGCGACCGCTCGATCTGCTCGAACAGCCGCTGCTCGTGCTCCGAGAGCGGCACGGCACTCCTCCCCGGTCACGTTGGTCGGGCCCACTCGGGCCGACAGACCGTGGCAGCCAACCGGCTGCTTACCCGCAAGTCTACGAGGGGGGTCGCGCGTCGGAAAGCGGGACGACCTACGGGTGGGGCGGATTTTCCTTTCGATGGGCGTCACGGTCCCCCATCAGACTGGCCGGACCTATGACGGACCGCCCGAATCGGGCAGCAGCGGCGTCCGCGGCAGCTTCCGCCTCCCGCCAACCGCGCTCGGGCGCGCCGAGGGTGAGCTGCCGGGGAGCGCTCTGCGCCGGGGCGAGCCCTTCCACCCGGACACCGACGAGCCGGATCCGCTCGCCCGGG
This sequence comes from Micromonospora sp. NPDC005194, assembly GCF_040608335.1. NCBI lineage: Bacteria > Bacillati > Actinomycetota > Actinomycetes > Micromonosporales > Micromonosporaceae > Micromonospora > Micromonospora sp. NPDC005194. Next base: position 19,371 of record NZ_JBEXIA010000021.1, read on the forward strand.
TCCAGTGCGGTGTAGAGCGCCCAGACCGTGTCGAACATCTCGCGGGCGGTGTCGGTGGGCACGCCGAGGGTGCGGGAGCGGTTGACGGTGCGAAAGTCGGCCAGCCGCACCTTGAGGGTGACCGTGCGCCCGACCTGGCCGGAACCGCGCAACCGGACGCCGACCTTCGCGCTGAGCGCCAGCAGGGCGCGGCGGATCTCCACCGGGTCGGCCACGTCCGCGTCGAAGGTCACCTCGGCGCCGATCGACTTGTCGACGTGCTCGGGGGTGACCCGCCGCGGGTCACGCCCTGCGGCCAGCTCGTGCAGGTGCGCCGCGGACGCCGCACCCACCGCCCGGCGGAGCATGCCCAGCGGTGCCGCGGCGAGGTCGCCGACGGTGGCCAGGCCGAGCCGGCGCAGTGTCTCGGCAGCCCGCTCCCCCACGCCCCACAGCGCGTCCACCGGTAGCGGGTGCAGGAAGTCGAGGACCTGCCCCGGAGGCACGACCAACAGACCGTCGGGTTTGGCCCGGGTGGAGCCCAGCTTGGCCACGAACTTGCTGGGCGCCACCCCGACCGAGCAGGTCAGCCCCTGCTCGTCGACGACCCGGCGCCGGATCAGCCGGGCGATCGTCGCCGGGGAGCCGAACAGTCTGCGGGCACCGGTCACGTCGAGGAACGCCTCGTCGAGGGAGAGCGGCTCGACCAGCGGGGTGACGTCCCGGAAGATCTGCATGACCGCCCGGGACGCGGCCGTGTACGCGGTGAAGTCCGGGGGCAGGTAGACCGCGTGGGGGCAGCGGGCGCGGGCCTGGCTGGTCGGCATCGCGCTGCGGACCCCGTACCGGCGGGCCTCGTAGCTGGCCGAGCTGACCACGCCGCGCGGCCCCACCCCGCCGACGACGACCGGCCGGCCGCGCAGCTCGGGCCGACGGCGCACCTCGACGGCGGCGAAGAAGGCGTCCATGTCGACGTGCAGGATCGGGCTGGCGGAGTCGTCGGCGTCCGGCCCGAAGCGCGGATCGTCGCCCCGGGGCAACGATTGGCTGCGACCCATCCCGGCAGGCTAACCCGGGGGTACGACAGCACCACCGGCCGACCGGCCGGACCGCGCGCCGCTCAGCCCCGCACGACCAGCAGCGGCACGGTCAGCTCGGCGGCGGTGTCCGCCCCGTGGTACGCCACCAACTTCGACGCCATCGGCCGCTCGGTGCGGCTGGCCATGACGGCGTACGTGTCGTTGCAGGTCACCACCACGTCGCCGATCCGTTCCAGGTGCTCCTCCGGCACCGGCCCGAACCAGCCGGTGGCCACCATCTCCGCCCGGGTACGCACCCGCGCCGCGTCGCCGAGCACCGCCGACCAGGCGGCCACCACGTCGTCGACCGCGCCCGGCTCGACGTGCAGGTAGCGCACCCGGGCCTCGCCGGCGACCACCCGGACCCCGTCGCGCAGCCGTGGATCGGTGTCCAGGTCGAAGCGGTGCGTCAGGGGCACGTCGAGCTGCCCGTGGTCGGCGGTCACCAGCAGCGCGGCGTCCGGTGGCAACCCGTCGACCAGCCGGGCGAGCAGGTTGTCCACCTCGGCGGCGGCGACCCGCCAGGGCGCGGAGTCGAGTCCGCTGAGGTGCCCGTGCCGGTCCAGGTCGGCGTGGTAGCCGGAGACCAGGGTCGGCCCCGGGCCGGCGGACAACGCGGCCAGCATGGTGGCAGCCACCTCGTCGACGCCGGCGGCGCCCCGGAAGTCGCCGCCCCGGTTGGCGGCCAGGGTCAACCCGCTGCCGCCGAACTCCGGCCGGCTCACCACGCTCACCGCCACCCCGGCCGCGCGGGCCCGTTGGAGCTGCGTGGGCACCGGCTGCCAGCGCAGCGGCGACGGGTCGGCGGTCCAGTCGGTGTGGGTGAGCACCCGGTCGGTGCCGGGCACCCGCACGGTGAAGCCGAGCACCCCGTGCGCTCCGGGCGCGACGCCGGTGCCCAGCGTCACCAGGCTCGTCGGGGTGGTGGACGGGAAACCGGCGATGAGCGGCCGACCCACCGTCGCGGCCAGCCCGGCGAGGGTCGGCGCGTGCGGCGCGGCGGTCGGCACCTGGTACCAGCCGAGCCCGTCGACCAGCAGCACGGCGATCCGGCGTACCCCGGCCAGGGCGGGGGCCAGCCCGAGCGGGTCGGTCGACCCGGGCACGCCCAGCACGGCGAGCGCGCTGGGCAGCACGTCGGCGAGCCGGTCCCCGCTGTGCGCCGGGCCGAGGACGGCCAGCGGCGGCGGCCCACCGCCCGGCGCGACGGTCATGCCGGCCGGCGGGCGAACAGGTGCAGCTGGGCGGCCAGGTCCCGGTACGGAGACTGCGCGGCCAGCGCCAGTTCCAGCTCGACCAGGGCCGCGGACTGCCCGTCGGCGACCGCGGCCGGCAGCAGGTCGGCCAGTACGCGTACCCCGTGGATCTCCTCGACCGCCAGCCCGGCGGCGGTGAGCAGCGCGGCGGCGCCGGGGGCGTCGTAGCGGCGGCGCAGCGTGTCGCGCGGCCCGGCGGTGCCGGCCGGGTCGGCGGCCAGCGCCGCCGCGACCTCCAGATGGCCGTTCATGGCGCGGCCCAGCACGGCGGCGGCCCGCCCCGCGACCAGGACGCTCGCCGCGCCACCGGGGCGCAACGCGCTGGCCAGCGCGGCGACCACCGGAGTGGGGTCGTCGACGACCTCCAGGACGGCGTGGCAGAGCACCAGGTCGACGCTGGCCGGCTCGACCAGCCCGGCCAGGGCGTCGCCGTCGCCCTGCACGGCCACGATCCGGTCGGCGACCCCGGCCTCGGCGGCCCGACGGGTCAGCGCGGCCAGCGCGTCCGGGCTCGCGTCGACGACTGTGACCCGGTGCCCGGCGCGGGCCAGCGGGACGGCGAACCCGCCGGTGCCGCCGCCCACGTCCAGCACGGTCAGCTCGGCGGCGCCGCGCCGGTCCAGCTCGGCGCGGAGCACCGACCAGATCACGGCGGTACGGGGGGTCAGCGGCGGCCCGGCGAACCGGCCTCGGGTCTGCTCCACCCGGTCGAGCCTAGTGGTCAGGACTCGGTGCCCTCGACCGCGTCCTCGGCCCGGGACCGGCGCTCGTTGGCCACCGGACCGTTGGTCACCTCGTACTCGCGGGGGTCGGTGAGGTGCGACGGCATCCAGCCGGAGCCCAGCCGGGTCCGCCGGGCGTTGGCGATTCCGCCGCCGGTGTACGTGTGGTTCCCCATCACTTGTCATTCCCCCTCACGGATCACGGGCCGCTCTGCCCGCTCAGGACGAGTCTCCCGCCCGGCGACGCCGAAAACCGTAATGTGGATCACTGGATCAGCGGAAGTCACGGGACGCGGGGCTGACCGGCGGCTCGATCGCGTCCAGCCGGTCGGCGACCAGGTTGGTCACTCCCTCGTGCCGTTGCAGTCGCCCCCGGACCACCAGTGCGGCGCTGGTGCGGGCCACCCGCCGGTAACGCTGCCACAGCCCCGGTGAGCAGGTGACATTCAGCATCCCGGTCTCGTCCTCCAGGTTGAGGAAGGTCACCCCGCCGGCGGTCGCCGGGCGCTGCCGGTGGGTGACGATGCCGCCGACCCGGATCCGCTGGCCCGGCTCCACCCGACCGAGCCGGGCGATCGGCACCGCGCCGAGCACGTCGAGCTGCCCCCGGATGAACCGGGCCGGGTGGCTCTCCGGCGACAACCCGGTGGCCCACACGTCGGCGACCAGCCGGTCCACCGCCTCCATGCCGGGCAGCGTGGGCGCCGCCGCGCCGGTCACCGTGCCGGGCAGCCGGCCCGGTCGGTCCTGGGCCGCCGCGCCGGCGGCCCAGAGCGCCTCCCGCCGGGTCAGCCCGAAACAGGCGAAGGCGTCCGCGGTGGCCAGCGCCTCCAGCTGCGCGGCGGTGAGACCGACCCGCCGGGCCAGATCCGGCATGTCGCGGTACGCCCCGCCGGCCGCCCGCTCGGCCTCGATCCGCTCGGCCACCTCGGCGCCGAGGGTACGCACGCTGGACAGTCCGAGCCGGACGGCCGGGCCGCCCAGTCCCCAGGCGTGCGGCGGCTCCCCCGGCCCGCTGCCCCACCGGGTGTCCGGGGTGGACTCCAACACCGCCAGCGCCCCGCTGGCGTTGATGTCCGGGCGGCGGACCTCCACCCCGTGCCGGCGGGCGTCGTCGACCAGGGTCTGCGGGGAGTAGAAGCCCATCGGCTGGGCGTTGAGCAGCGCCGCCAGGAACGGCGCCGGGTGGTAGCGCTTGAGCCACGAGCTGGCGTACACCAGGTAGGCGAAGCTCATCGCGTGGCTCTCCGGGAAGCCGTAGCTGGCGAACGCGGTGAGCTTGCGGTAGACGTCGTCGGCCAGCTCGCCGGTGATGCCCCGCTCAGCCATCCCGGCGTAGAGCCGGTCGGCGATGCGGGTCATCCGCTCGACCGAGCGTTTCGCGCCCATCGCCCGGCGCAGCTGGTCGGCCTCGGCCGCGTCGAAACCGGCCAGGTCGATGGCGAGCTGCATCAACTGCTCCTGGAACAGCGGCACACCCAGGGTCTTCTCCAGCGCGTTGCGCATCAACGGGTGGGCGAAGGTCACCGGCTCCTGACCGTTCTTGCGCCGGATGAACGGGTGCACCGAACCGCCCTGGATCGGACCCGGTCGGATCAGCGCCACCTCGACCACCAGGTCGTAGAACTCGCGGGGCTTGAGTCGGGGCAGGGTGGCCATCTGGGCGCGACTCTCCACCTGGAACACCCCGACCGAGTCGGCACGGCAGAGCATGTCGTAGACCTCGGGGTCGTCCAGCGTCATGTCGCCGAGGTCGAGCCGGGACCCGATCATGTCGTAGCCGTAGTGCAGCGCGGAGAGCATGCCGAGGCCGAGCAGGTCGAACTTCACCAGGCCGACGGCGGCACAGTCGTCCTTGTCCCACTGGAGCACGCTGCGGCCGGGCATCCGCCCCCACTCCACCGGGCAGACCTCGATCACCGGACGGTCGCAGATCACCATGCCGCCGGAGTGGATGCCCAGGTGCCGGGGGAACGTCTGCAGCTCGTTGGCGTACTCCACCACCTGCTCCGGGATGCCCTCGACGTCGACCGTGGCGACCGAGCCCCACCTGTCGATCTGCTTGCTCCAGGCGTCCTGCTGACCGGGTGAGAAGCCGAACGCCTTGGCCACGTCCCGTACCGCCGACCGGGGCCGGTAGGAGATGACGTTGGCGACCTGGGCGGCGTGCTCCCGGCCGTAGCGGGTGTAGACGTGCTGGATCACCTCCTCCCGGCGGTCGGACTCGATGTCCACGTCGATGTCCGGCGGACCGTCCCGCTCCGGGGCGAGGAACCGCTCGAAGAGCAGCCGGTGCCGGACGGCGTCCACGTTGGTGATGCGCAGCGCGTAGCAGACCGCCGAGTTGGCCGCCGAGCCCCGACCTTGGCAGTAGATGTCCTGCTCGCGGCAGAACGTGACGATGTCGTAGACCACCAGGAAGTAGCCGGGGAAGCCCAGCTCCTCGATCATGTTCAGCTCGTGGTCGAGCTGCGCGTACGCCGTCGGGTGCGCCTGCGGCGGCCCGTAGCGCTCGTGTGCCCCGTCGGCGGTCAGCTTGCGCAGCCAGCTCATCTCGGTGTGCCCCGGCGGCACCGGGTACGCCGGCAGTTGCGGCGCGACCAGTTGCAGGTCGAAGGCCAGCTCGGCGCCGAACTCGGCGGCCCGCGCCACCGCGCCCGGGTACGCGGCGAACCGGGCCGCCATCTCCGCGCCGCTGCGCAGGTGGGCGGTGGCCGCCGCGGGCAGCCAGCCGTCGATCTCGTCGAGGCTGCGCCGGGCTCGGACGGCGGCGACAGTGGTGGCCAGCCGACGCCGACCGGGGCTGGCGTAGTGCACGTTGTTGCTGGCCACCGTCGGCAGCCCGGCCGCGGCGGCCAGCTCGGCGAGCGCGTCGTTGCGGTCGGCGTCGACGGGATGCCCGTGGTCGGTCAGCTCCACCGCCACCGTCTCCGCGCCGAACAGCGCGGTCAGCCGGTCCAGTTCGCGGGCCGCCGCGTCCACTCCCTCGGTGAGCAGCGCGCCCGGCACGTGCCCCTTGCGGCAGCCGGTCAGCACCAGCACGTGGTCGCGCAGCTCGGCGGCGACCTCCTCCAGGTCCCCGTAGATCGGGCGGCCCTTCTCCCCGCCGCGCAGTTGGGCACGGGCGATGGTGGTGGCCAGCCGGGCGTACCCCTCGTGGCCGTGCGCGAGCACCAGCAGGTGCGCGCCGTGCGGGTCGGGTTCGCCGTTCTGCGGGCCGGGCAGCCCGAGGGACAGCTCCGCGCCGAAGATGGTCGGCAGGCCCAGCGTGCGGGCCGCCTCGGCGAAGCGGACCACCCCGTAGAAGCCGTCGTGGTCGGTGACGGCGAGCGCGGTGAGCCCCAACCGGGCCGCCTCCTCGGCCAACTCCTCGGGATGGCTGGCGCCGTCGAGGAAGCTGAAGTTGGTGTGCGCGTGCAGCTCCGCGTAGGGCACCACACCGTCGGGGCGGGGCAGCTCCGGCGGCTGGTACTGCTCGCGCCGGCGACTCCAGGCCGGGGAGTCCCCACCGTCGGCGTCCACGGCGAGCGGGTCCACCACGTGCAGGTGCCGCTCCTCGCGCGACCGCCCGCCGCCGGAGCCGCCGCTGGCCCGGCCGGAGAGCACCCGCTCCAGCTCCGACCAGGGCATCTTCGGGTTGTGAAAGCTCATCCGGCCCCTCCGCCGGCTCGGACCGCGCCGCCCGCTCGGACCGCGCCGGCCGCTTCTGCCGGCCCGACGGCGGTGGCATGACCGACCAGCCGCCCGGCGGTGCGCGACCCCGCCAGCGGCAACAGCCACCGTGAGCGGTATGACTGTGAGTCATATTTATGACTCACAGTCATACCGCTCATCAGGACATCTGCCTCCCGGCCAACGCCGGTCATGGGCCAACCTGACTCAGTCATAGATCGCCTCCACCAGCCACTGCCCGGACTCCACAGCGAGCAGCAGAGCGGTGCCGTCGGCGAGGCTGACCTGGAACCGTGCCCGACGGCGAGCCTCGGCCGGCGCCCACCAGCGCTCGTCCACCGGCCACGGCCCGGCCCAGCCCACGATCTCCGCCGGTCGGCCGTCGCCGACCACCAGCCGGGCGGGAACAGCGCTCACCGCCAACCGCGCGCTGATCACCACCGGCTCGCCGGTGGCGTCGTGCACGGTCGCGGCGAGCGGGCTGGGCAGCACCACGGCGGGCGCGGGCGGCGGCAGCCGGCCCGGCCACGGCGGAACGCCCCCGCCGCGGTCAGCAGGCCGACCGGCACCACCGGCACGGTCACCGCCGGCACGGTCACCGCCGGGGGCCGGGTCGGCGCCGGCAACGGCCGGCGGGCCGGGCCGGGCGGGGAGCCGTTCGTCGCCCCACGGCACCAGGCGCACCTGGTCGGCCGGGGAACGCCCACCGCCGAGCACCGCCGTGACCACCGCTTCCGGGCCGAGGATGCCCTGCACCCGACTCAATGCCCGGTGCGCCCTCTCCCGCTCCTCGCCCGTCTCCCCCCAGAGGCCGGTCTGCAGGCCGGCCTGGGCGATCACCCCGTCCGGGATCAGCCGCAGCCGGATGATGCCGGCCGTCGGCCGGGCCGGTCGGGCACCGGCGCGGCCGTTGCTGCCGGAGAGCCAGCCATCGAGCTGCCAGCGCACCCGGTCGGCGATGGCGGCGGCGGTGAGCAGGCCGTCGTGCCGCCACACCCGGTGCAGCTCCTGCCCGTGCTCGGTGACCGCCTCGATGCCGAGCCGGGTGCAGGCCAGCCCGTGCCCGGCGAGCCGGTCGTGCAACTGCTCGGCCAGCGCGCGGGCGGCGAACGCCGCCGCGTCGACCCGGTCGATCGGCTCGTCGTACGCGGAGGTCACCGTCAGGTCGGTCGGCGGCTGCCGGACGGCGAGCGGGCGGTGATCCCGGCCGGCGGCCAGCCGGTGGGCCAGCGCGCCGTCGAACCCGAACCGGGCCAGCACGTCACCGGCCGGTAGCGCGGCGAAGTCGCCGAGGGTCCGCACCCCCAGCCGGCGCAGCAGATCGGCCAGTGCGGACCGACCGAGCGCCTCGACCGGCATCCCGGCCAGGAACGCCGGTGTTCCGCCCGGCGCCACCACCCGGCCGGCGCGGGCGGCCAACCCCGCGGCGAACACCCCGTCGGCGATGCCCACCTGGCTCTCCACCAGACAGGACTGGGCGACATGCTCGATGAGCCGCTCGGCGGCCGCCTCCTCACCGCCGAGGTAACGACTCGGGCCCCGGGCGGCGACCGCGCAGGCGCCCGGGCGGACCACCTCGACGCCGGCGACCAGTTCCTCCAGCGCGGCGACCACCGGCTCGAACGCCCGGGCGTCCCGGCCGGGGTCGTACTCCACGACGGTGAGCTGCGGGCAACGGCCCTGCGCCTCCCGCTTGCGCAGCCCTCGGCGCACGCCCTCGGCGCGGGCCCGCTCGGAGCAGGCGACCACCCGGTTGGCGTGCAACACGGCGACCGGACCGGTGGCCGGCACCCCGTCGACGATCTCGGCGGCGAGCACCGGCCAGTCCGGGCACCACAGCAGCAGGGTCCGGATCGGCGAGCCGGTCACCCCGACCCGACCAGGGCGAGCGGCACGGACGGACGGCCCACGGTCGACCGCACCGCCCGGGGAATGACCCGGGTGAGCTCGGCACCGGGAAGCCAGACCTTGATCTCCTTGGGGCGGGCGGCCGCTCCGCGCCCGCGCGCCGAGACGGTGACCTCCCGGCGACGCAGCCGCCCCCGGCCCTGGCCGAGCCCTTCCCAGACCCCACGGACCACCTGCAACGTCACGTCCGCGCCGTCCCACCGGCCGTACGGAACGAGCACGCTGCCGCGCTGCCGGGCCCGCGCGGCCAGCCGGGTGGCGACCGAGGCGGAGACCGCGGCGGGTACGGCGGTGACCACGACGTCCACCCCGTCGATCAACGCGGCGACCACTGTGGCCCACTCGGGGCCGGGATTCGGCACCAGGGCCAGCCGGTCCAGGGCGATGCCCAGCTCAGCTGCCGCACCCGCGCCGAACGTCGGCACTCCGACCACGGCACACCACGAACCGGCCCGGGACGCCTCGGCCAGCAGGGCCAGCACCAGCGAGGTGCCGCCACTGCGTCGGGGCTGACCAGCGACGACCGCGATCGTGCTGCCGCGGCGCAGGCCCCGGTTGGGCAGCAGGCCGGTCAGCTCGGGCGCCACCGGTAGCACCCGGTGGCCGCCGACCGGATCGGGTGCGCTCGCCGGGCGTACCAGATCGGCCAGTGCGGCGGAACCGACCACCATGCGGCCCGCCATTGGACCAACTCCCCCGTCGTTGCTGTGGAACAGATCAGGACCGACGCACCGTGACGCCGGCCGCCCGGCTTCCCTTCCAAGCGGCCGGCGTCACGGCGGGCTCAGGCGGCGAGGCCGTCCAGGGCCGGTTGGTGTGCCACGCCGAGCGCGGTCTCCACCACCGTGACGAACTGTTCGGCGGCGCGGAGCAGATCGTCTGCCTCCCGGGCGCTGACCACCCGGGGGATGCCGGCTTCGGCGGCGGCTCGTTTGCCGGCCCCGGCGGCGAAGAACCGGGCCCACTCGTCGAGCTCGGGGGCGACGGCGCAGAGCAGGACCCAGACGCTGGTGATCCGGTTGCGCCGGCTCGGGGCGGGCCGGGCCCGGGCGGCGAGCAGGGCGGCCGCCGCACGCAGCGCCGCCAGGTGGGCGGCCGCATAGCGCAGGCCGTCAGGTCGGGTCTGGCCGGCCTCGACCAGCCCACGGCGGGCCAGGGTGAGGAGCTGGGCAGGGGTGCGGTGCGGCAGCACGTGCGCCGGCACCGTCGGTGCCTGAGCCGGGTTGGTCGGCATGGACTGTCTCCTCCACATGGCCGGGGCGTCGGCCGGGGCAGTGGTGCCGCCGACGAGACGCCGAGGTCGGGTGGTGCGGAGGAAGACGCACCGGGGGTGGCCGGCCGGGTGTGGATGCTTCCCCACACCACACCCGGCCGGCGTACCGGCGGGTTCGTCGCCCGCCGCCCGGGGGTCGTGGGCGGCGAGCGACGCTCCTGCCTGACGGGACCGGGCTCGCGACTGCCCGGAAACCCAGGTGCGGCCCGCGAAGCCACACCGCCCGGAGCTGGCGCCGCGAAACACCGCGCTCCGGCTGGTTGGAACGGGCGTTCGAGGCAATCGAACACTCGTTCTAACTGCTCCTGACAGTACACCTCCCCTCCGACGAAAATGCAACGTGTGACGCGCCGAGGCTCGCCGTCCGTACGCACCGGAGTGAACCGGCGCCGGCGGACCGGGAAGAATGTCCCCATGCAGCCACACCCGAACGTACGGGCGGTGCAGGACGCACTCGACGTCGCCGGTGCGCGCGACGGCGCCGGCCAGCCCAGCACGGTCCGCCTGCTGCCCGACGCGGTGCACACCGCGGCAGCCGCGGCCGAGGCGCTCGGCGTCGAGGTCGGCCAGATCGCCAACTCGCTGATCTTCGACGCGGACGACGCGCCGCTGCTCGTGCTCACCTCCGGCGCGCACCGGGTCGACACCGCCGGCCTCGCCGCGTCCATCGGAGTCACCCGGCTGCGCCGGGCCACCCCGGAGTTCGTCCGGAAGCACACCGGGCAGCCGATCGGCGGGGTAGCCCCGCTCGGGCACCCGCAGGCGCTGCGCACCCTGGTGGACACCGCGCTGGCGGCGTACCCGCAGATCTGGGCCGCGGGCGGCGTACCGCAGGCGGTCTTCCCGACCACCTACGCCGAGCTGCTGCGCGTCACCGCCGGCGTCCCGGCCGAGGTGGCGTGAGCGAGCCGCGCGAGCGAACCGGCCGGCACAGCAGCGCCGTACCGGAGCTGGTCACCCTGCACGTGTGGCGGACCTCCCGCGGCGCGCTGCCCCGGGCGCTGACCCGGATGGCGGTGGACCCACGTCGACTGCGGGCCCTGCCGGGTGTCCGGTTCGGCAAGCTGCTGGGCACGGGGACCGGCACCGGCTTCGGGCCGGGTGACGCCGACCTGACCCGGTGGGCGGCGCTGACCGTCTGGGACTCCCCCGCCGCGGCGGCCGGCTTCGACGACTCGCCGGTCGGACGCGCCTGGGCGCGGATCGCCCACGCCCAGGCCCGGGTCGACCTGCGCCCGCTGAGCAGCCGGGGCGAGTGGTCCGGCCAGCGACCGTTCGGCGAGCCGCCGGGCGGCCGGGTCACCGGCCCGGTGCTGGCGCTGACCCGGGCCCGGTTACGGGCCCGCCGGGCGGCCACCTTCTGGCGGGCGATCCCGCCGGTGGCCGCCGCGCTGCGCGACGCGCCCGGGTTGCTGGCCCGGTTCGGCGTCGGTGAGGCCCCGCTGGGATGGCAGGGCACGGTGAGCGTGTGGCGCGACCCGACGGACCTGGTGGCGTTCGCGTACCGTCACCCGGAGCATCGGGCGGCGATCATGCGAACCCCCACCGCGGGCTGGTACGCCGAGGAGCTGTTCGCCCGGTTCGAGGTACGTGACGTGGTCGGCGACCGGACGGTCCTCGGGTGGGTCGCCGACGGCGACCAGGCGACAGTGAAGGGTGGACGGGCATGAGGTTGGTGCGCTGGACGCCGGACGATCTCGTCCGACGGCTGGACGACGTGGTGGCCGTCTACGGCGAGGCGATGGGGTACCGCACCGACCTGCTGGAGGCCCGGCGCGGCTACATCGCCACCCACGTCCGCCGGCCCGGGTTCCGGGCCGTGGCCAGCCTGACCAGCGAGGGTCACCTCGCCGGCTTCGGGTACGGCTATCTGGGCGGTCCGGGCCAGTGGTGGCACGACCAGGTGCACCGGGCGCTGGACGCCCCGACCCGCAAGCGCTGGCTCACCCACTGCTTCGAGGTGGTCGAGCTGCACGTCCGTCCGCCGGCGCAGGGGCACGGGCTGGGCGCCGGGCAGTTGCGGGCGCTGCTCACGATGGCCGAGGGCGACACCACACTGCTGTCCACCCCGGAGGCCGAGGAGCAGACCTCGCGGGCCTGGCGGCTGTACCGGCGGTTCGGCTTCGTCGACGTGCTGCGCGACTTCCACTTCCCCGGTGACGAGCGGCCCTTCGGCGTACTCGGTCGAGACCTGCCGCTCGAGCCCGCCGCGTCATGACCCGGCGGATCTCCTGGACGCTGCTCGCCGTCCTGGTGCTCGCCCAGATCTGCTACCCGCTGACCACCGGCGCCACCCGGGCCGGGCTGACCGTGGCCACGGTCGTGCTCGGCTGGCTGCTCTCGGTCGGCCACGCGCTGCTCAGCCGGGGCCCTCGGGTGGCGGCGGCGCTGGTCGCGGTGGCCACCGGCGGCGGGTTCGCGATCGAGGCGATCGGGGTGGCCACCGGTGTGCCGTTCGGCAGCTACGACTACTCCGGTGAGCTGGGCCCCAAGCTGGCCGGGGTGCCGTTGATCATCCCGCTGGCCTGGACCTGGATGGCCTGGCCGGCCTGGCTGGCCGCGGTCCGCCTGACCGGCGGCAGCGGCACGCCGCTCGGCCGGTGGGTGGGCCGGATCGCGCTGGCCGCGGTGGGGCTGGCCGCCTGGGACCTCTTCCTCGACCCGCAGATGGTCGCCGAGGGCTACTGGGTCTGGCGGGACGCCACCCCGGCGCTGCCCGGCCTGGCCGGCATCCCGGTCAGCAACTACCTGGGCTGGCTGCTCTTCGCGGTGCTGCTGATGAGCGCGCTGCGCCCGCTGGCTGGTCCGGCCGCCGAGCACACCGACCGGCGGGACCACCCGATGCTCGCGCTGTACCTGTGGACGTACTTCTCCAGCATCCTGGCCCACGCGGTCTTCCTGGACCTGCCCGCGTCGGCGCTCTGGGGCGCGGCAGGCATGGCGGTCACCGCCGTGCCGTTGGCGGTGACCCTGCTGCGCGCCCGCCGGCCCCACCACGCGCGCCGGGACGACCACCAACCGCACCGCCCGGGCGTCGACGCGACCCGATGACCGTCCTCGTCGCCCTGCTGCTCGCCGTCGCCGCGCTGACCGGGCACACCTGGGTCAACGCCGCCCGATGGCTGCGCCGACCCACCGACCGGCCGGATGACGTCGACGAGCCGGTGGCCGTGCTGCTGCCGCTGCGCGACGAGGCCACCCGGGTCACGCCCTGCCTGCGCGCCCTGCTCGCCCAGCGTGGTGTGCCGGCGCTGCGCATCGTGGTCCTCGACGACGGGTCCACCGACGGCACCGCCGACGTGGTCCGCGCGGTCGTCGGCGACGACCCGCGGGTCACCCTGCTCAGCGGGGTCGCCCCGCCGCCGGGCTGGCTGGGCAAGCCGCACGCCTGCTGGCAGTTGGCCACCCGGGCCGACCCGGCGGCCACCGCGCTGGTCTTCGTCGACGCCGACGTGGTGCTCGCCCCGCACGCCGTGGCCGCGGCGGTCACCGAGCTGCGCGCCGCCCGCGCGACGCTGCTGTCGCCGTACCCCCGGATCGTGGTGGCGACGGCGGCCGACCGGCTCGTGCAGCCGCTGTTGCAGTGGTTGTGGCTGACCTTCCTGCCGCTGCGGGCCATGGAGCGCTCGCGGCGGCCGTCGCTGGCCGCGGCGGGCGGGCAGTTCCTGGTGCTGGACCGGGCCGGCTACACCGCCGCCGGCGGGCACGCGTCCGTCGCCGACAAGATCCTGGAGGACGTCGAGCTGGCCCGGGCCGTCAAGCGCGCCGGGAGGCGGATCGCCCTGGCCGACGGCTCCCGGCTGGCCACCTGCCGGATGTACGACGACTGGCCGCAGCTGCGCGACGGGTACTCGAAGTCGCTGTGGGCGTCGTTCGGGCACCCCGGCGCGGCGGCCGCCGTGGTGACGCTGCTGCTCCTGCTCTACACCGCCCCGCCGCTGGTCGCGCTGGCGGTCGCCTCGACAGCTCCCCGGATGTCAATGGTTGCGCTCATCGCATACCTGCTCGGGGTGGCCGGGCGGGTGCTCACTGCCCGGGCGACCGGCGGCCGGTGGTGGCCCGACGCGCTCGCACACCCCGTGTCGGTCGTGGTCCTCGGTTGGTTGACGCTGCGGTCGTACCATCTGCGAAAGCGACGCCGCCTGACCTGGCGGGGCCGCCCGGTCAGCTAGGAGGGCGCGGCATGGCGCGGATCGTGGTCGTCGGCGCCGGGGTGGGTGGCCTGGCCACCGCCGCCCGGCTGGCCGCAACCGGGCACCAGGTGACCGTCTTCGAGGCCGCCGACACGGTCGGCGGCAAGCTCGGCCGGTACGCGCACGACACCCCGGCCGGGATGTTCCACTTCGACACCGGGCCGAGCCTGCTCACCCTGCCCGAGGTCTTCCACGACCTGTTCGAGGCGACCGGGGCGAAGCTCGACGAGTACCTGGACCTGACGCCGCTGGACCCGATCGTCCGGCACGTCTTCGCAGGTGGCGGCCCGACCCTGGATTCGTGCACCGACCCGGTGGAGTTCGCCGCGCGGATCGGGGCCGCCCTCGGCGACCGGGCGGCGGCCGACTGGCAGCGGCTGTGGCGCCGGGCCGCACGGGTGTGGGAGGCCTCCTCGCGGGACATCCTGCGCCGTACCGTCGACTCCCCCCGCGACCTCGCGTCGCTGGCCTGGCGCGTCGGTGACCTGGCTGCCATCGCCCCGGGCCGCACCCTGCGCGGGCTGGGCCGCCGGCACCTGTCCGACCCGCGGCTGCGGATGCTGCTGGACCGGTACGCCACCTACACCGGCGCCGACCCGCGGCGGGCCCCGGCGGCGCTGGTCGCGGTCCCCTACGCCGAGCTGACCTACGGCGGGTGGTACCTGCGCGGCGGGCTGGGCACGCTCGCCGACGCGCTGCTGACCCGCTGCCTGGACCTCGGCGTGGTGGTGCAGACCGGCACCACGGTCACCCGGATCGACGCGGCGGGCGGCCGGGTGCACGGGGTACGCCTCGCCGGCGTCACCGCGCCGGTGCCCGCCGACGTGGTGGTGGCCAACGTCGACGCGCTCACCGTCTACCGCGACCTGCTGCCACACGCGCGCCGGCTGGCCGGCCTGACCGATCGCAGCCTCGCCGGTTTCGTGCTGCTGCTCGGCGTCTCCGGCAGCACCGGCCTGGCGCACCACAACGTCTTCTTCCCGCGCGACTACGACGCGGAGTTCGACGCGGTCTTCGGCGATCCGGGGCGGGGCGTCCGGGCCCGACCGGCGGCCGACCCGACGGTGTTCGTCACCGTGGCCGACGACCCGATGGTCCGCCCCGCCGGGCACGAGGCGTGGTTCGTGCTGGTCAACGCCGCCCGGCAGGGCACCGCCGGTGGCGCGGTCGACTGGCGACGCCCGGGGCTGGCCGACGCGTACGCCGATCGGATCCTGGATGTCCTGGCCGAGCGCGGCGTCGACGTGCGGGACCGGCTGCTGTTCCGCGAGGTGCGCACCCCGGCCGACCTGGACGCGGCGACCGGGGCGCCGGGCGGCGCGATCTACGGCACCGCCGGTGGCCTGCTCCGCCCGGCCAACCGGGGCCCGGCGCACGGGCTGTGGCTGGTGGGCGGCTCCAGCCACCCCGGCGGTGGCCTGCCGATGGTGACCCTCTCCGCGCAGATCGTCGCCGACGAGATCGGCCCCGCCTGGTGAGACCCGACGGGGCGCTCAGCCGGCGTCGAGCAGCGCGCGGCGGACGGTGGACAGCAGCTGCCCCAGCCCGAAGCCGGCCAGCAGCACCCACACCGCGGTCGCCATGGTGATGGTGCCGGCGGCCAGCTCCGGCTCGATCAGGCCGGCCAGCCCAGCGACCACCAGGCCCGCCAGCGCGACCGAGACCCGGGTGGGTCGTTCGCCGACGGTCACCGCGCCGATGTCGCGCATCCCGGCGGAGACCGCGCGGGCCCGGACGTACTCGTGCAGCCAGGACAGCGCCCCGGCTGCGACGACAAGCGCGCCCGGCGCGCCGACCAGCCAGAACGCCAGCAGCCACGCCACCTCGCCGAGCCGGTCGGCCAGCGAGTCGTAGACGTAGCCGAGCCGGGTGGTGCGGCCGGTGGCGACGGCCACCGCACCGTCCACGCTGTCGGCCACCGCGGCGAGCAGCACGAACAGCGCGCCGAGGAACGGGCCGTCGCCCGGCCGGGTCGCCAGCAACGGTACGCAGAAGCAGAGCAGCACCCCCGCCACGGTGACCGGGGTGGGGCCGACCCGCAGCCGACCCAGCACATACCCGACGTGGTAGGCGAACCGCAGCCAGGCACGCACCACCGGCGCGGCGACCCGCGGGTCGAACCCGCCGTGCAACCGCGCCCACGCCGTGGCGTACTGGTCCCAGTTCAGCTGTGTGCCCACCTGAGGATCAACCGTCGTGCCGGGCATCAGGTGTCGCAGACTCCGTGTTCACACCCGCGCGCCGGCCTTGAGGTTCTGCCAGACCTCTCGGGTGGCGGTGGACCGGTTGAGGGTGATGAAGTGGACACCCGGAACGCCCTCGTCCAGCAGTCGACGGCACATGTCGCTGGCCTGCTCGATGCCGAGCCGGCGCAACGCCTCCGGGTCGTCGGCCACCCGCTCGAAGCGCGCCGCCAGCGCCGGCGGGAAGGGCGCCCCGGACAGCTGCACGGACCGCTCGATGGTGCCGATCTGGGTCACCGGCATCACCCCGGCCAGGATCGGGGTGTCGCAGCCGGCGGCGGCCACCCGGTCGCGCAGGCGCAGGTAGTCGTCGGCCTCGAAGAACATCTGCGTGATCGCGAACTCCGCGCCGGCCCGGCACTTGCGGACGAACTGCGCGGTGTCGCTGGCCACGTCGGGCGAGCGGGGGTGCTTGTACGGGAAGGCCGCCACACCGACGCTGAAGTCACCGGAGTCGCGCACCAGCCGGACCAGGTCCTCGGCGTAGTCGACGCCCTCGGGGTGGCGGACCCACTCGCCGCCCGGGTTGCCCGGCGGGTCACCGCGCACGGCCAGCACGTTGCGCACCCCGACCCCGGCGAGCCGGCCGATCACGTGCCGCAGCTCGGCCACGGAGTGGTTGACCGCGGTCAGGTGGGCCATCGGCAGCAGGGTGGTGTCGGTGGCGATCCGCTCGGTCACCGCCACGGTGGTGTCCCTGGTCGAACCGCCCGCGCCGTAGGTGATCGACACGAACGACGGACGCAACGACTCCAGCTCGCGGATCGCCTGCCAGAGCAGCCGCTCCCCCGCCTCGGTCTTGGGCGGGAAGAACTCGAACGAGAAGGTCGGCTGGCGGTCACGGATGAGCTCCCCGATCGCCGGCTGCGGATTGGGGAGTACCGAGGGAAGACCGAGCGCCACGACCCGACTCTAGCGGGCGACGCCATCGGGACCCAGGAGCTTCCCACCGCCGTACGCGAGTCGGTCGATCCCGGCCCTGCGGCGCGGCCAGGCCGTCTGCGGCGGACTCCACAAACTCAGGTCGGATGAACAACGAACGTCTGGCGATGGCATCACCTCTGCTGTCGAGCTGGTAACAGTCGATCCAGCACCAACCGTCGTAGGTAACCCAGTCAAGCCTTCTGATGACCCGAACGGTTATCGGGCTCATGAACTGAACGCTGACCTTCCGATCAAGCCGCAGAACGTCACCGGCCTTCACGGCTGCTTCCTTGCTCGCCAGAGCTTCAGAATGAGTCCAGGCTCTGAGCTTTGGACAGCCATCCTGCCGGCAGCGTGGGCACGTCTTGCGGATGTGCAGATCCACTATGAAACCGGCCATGATCACGAGAAACGGTGGCTCCGGCCTGATCTCCTCAAGCATTAGGGCGGTCGTCTCGCTGGCTGTGCCGCTTCGCGGCTGGCCGTGCGCTGGTGGTATCTCCCTGCTTCCGTGGCGGCGTAGGAGGGTCACAGGCCACGGGCTGATAGGCCGAGCGCTCGACGACGTCGATCGATTCGTTAGGACGTTGGAACCACTTCCATCGACGCATGAGCTGCCTCCCGAGACCCCTTGGGTGGCCGACACGCAGTGCCTACCCCTAGATCACTCAGCGTGCCGACCACACTGCAACCCTAATCCTGTCTAGGCACCCTGTCCAGACAGGTAATGTCGTGTCATGGCGAACAGGCGGTCGGGAAGATCGGGAGTACGGTGACGGGCGTGCCTACCCCGCACCCACAGCCGCGCCGCTACCGGCAGGTCGCCGACGAGCTACGCCACCGGATCGAGGCCGGCGTGATCGCCCCCGGCTCCTTGCTGCCCAGTGAATCGACCTTGATGGCCGAGTTCGCAGTCGCGCGCGGAACCGTTCGTGAAGCCTTGGCGCTGCTGCGGGCAGAGGGCTTGGTGATGACAGAGGTTGGACGAGGCACCTACGCCCGTCCGATCATGCCCGTGCGTCGACTCGCTTCCGAGAGGTACCGCAAAGAGCTGGAGCAGGTTCGCAGCGGCGAGCTCGGGACGTCCTTCACTGCTGACCAGCAGGTCGAATGGTCTGCCTACAGCCTCGATAAGAGCTTCTTCGAGGTGCCGGCTACCGAGTCCATGGCCGAGCTGTTCGGGGTGGAGCAGGGGACGATGCTATTGGAGCGCCATTTCCTGTTCCGTACTCACGGCGTGCCGCAACAGCTGTCCGTCTCGTCGCTGCTGCTCGACATGGTCGCCGGCACCCCGGTAGCCGACCCGGAGAACGAGCCCTGGCCAGGCGGCAACACGTCACAGCTCTATAGCCTCGGGCACACCGTCACTGGCATCCGTGAGCGGCCGGGATGGAGGATGCCGACGCCGGATGAGGTGGAGGCTCTGCAAATCCCTGGCGGAGTTCACGTCGTGGTGATCACTCGACAGACGTATGTCGGTGAGCGCGTGGTCGAGGTGGCGCGAATCGTCAGGCGTGCCGATCTGGTGGAGTTGGACTACTGGGTTGACCTCACCTAAGCCGACAGACCGGGCCCGCAGCCGGTAGTGCCCGACGCGGGGGCGGTGCGGCCCGGCGACGCGCGGCACGTTCGGCGAAGGAAGCCGTCGTACCCCCGGGGTAGGAAGGGGGAGCGCGGGAGGGGCGGCGGGGGTGGCCCGGTTCCCGCGTGGGGGTCACCCAGCCGAGGTGTGCCCGGCCCGTGGCGCGGGCGGGGTGTCACCGCGTCGACGTCCGCCGGGAGGACCCGTGACCTCGTCCCCACCGCCGCACCGCACCCAACTCGGGCCGCTCCTGGTCCGGCATCGGCTGGCCCGGGGTTGGAGCCAGCGGCGCACCGCCGCCGAGTTGTGCGCCGCCGCGGGCGTGCCGACGTTGAGCCGCCACGAGGTGTCCCGGTGGGAACGGCAGCGACGCGTACCCGGCGGGTTCTGGCTCGGCTGGCTCGCCGTCGTGCTGGACATACCGGCGGCGGTGCTCACCGAGGCGGCCGTGCGCACCCGGCGAACCTGCCCGCCCACGGCCGGCGGGTCGGGCCGACCCGGCGCGGACGGTGCGCGGCCGGCCGGGCGGACCGGTCCGGGCCGTACCGGCGGCAGTACGCGTGGCGGTGGAGCGCGAGCCGGGACGACCCGCTAGCGTCGTGGCGTGACCCACGCTGCTCCCGTGTCCCCCGTCGACCGTGCCGGCCTGCGGGAGCGGGTCGACCGGGCGCTCACCGAGTTTCTGGCCGGCCAGCGGGCCCGGTTGACCCGGGTGGACGAGGCCCTCGTCCCGGTGGCGGAGGCGATCGAAGCCTTCGTGCTCGGTGGCGGCAAGCGCCTGCGCCCGGCCTTCGCGTACTGGGGGTTCCGGGGAGCCGGCGGGGTGGACGGCGACCAGGTCCTCACGGCCCTCGCGGCGCTGGAGTTCGTGCAGGCCAGCGCCCTGATCCACGACGACCTGATGGACCGTTCCGACACCCGGCGCGGCGAGCCGGCGGTGCACCGGCGGTTCGCGACCCGGCACCGGGCGGCCGGCTGGGGCGGCGACCCGGACGGGTTCGGCGACTCCGCCGCGATCCTGCTCGGTGACCTCTGCCTGGTGTGGTCCGACGAGCTGCTGCACTCCGCCGGCCTGGACCTGCGGGCGGTGGCCCGGGCCCGGCCGGTCTTCGACGAGATGCGCACCGAGGTCACCGTCGGGCAGTACCTCGACGTGCTGACCCAGGTCACCGGGGACACGTCGGTGGAACGGGCCAGCAAGGTCGCCCGGTACAAGTCGGCGAAGTACACCGTCGAGCGTCCGCTGCTGCTCGGCGCCGCGCTGGCCGACGCGGGCGAGGACATCCGGACGACCTACTCGGCGTACGGGTTGCCGTTGGGCGAGGCGTTCCAGCTCCGCGACGATGTGCTGGGGGTCTTCGGTGACCCGGCGCAGACCGGCAAGCCGGCCGGGGACGACCTGCGCGAGGGCAAGCGCACCTATCTGGTGGCGGCGGCCGTGGAGGCCACCGACGACGCGGGCCGGGAGCTGCTGCTCAGCCAGCTCGGCGACCCGGGCCTGGACGAGCGGGGCGTGGCCCGGCTACGCGAGCTGATCGACGCGAGCGGGGCGCTGGCCCGCACCGAGCAGCGGATCGTCACACTCACCGACTCCGCGCTCGCCGCGCTGACGGCCGTCGACCTGGACACCGAGGCCCGCCAGGCCCTGGTAGACCTGGCCATAGCGGCAACCCGCCGAGCCGACTAACCCCGTCCCCCCTCCCCCACCCCCTCCCGGAGCGCGTCGATCATGAAGTTGTTGCCCACGCGCGCGGCGTGTCGTGGCAACAACTTCATGATCGACGGTGAATCTGGAGGCCCGGGAGTCGTCTAGAAGCCCAGGGCCTGGGCTCGGCGCTTGACCTCGCGGGCCTGGTCGCCGGAGAGGGCCGCGGCCGGGGTGTCGCCGGGAAGCGTGTCGTCCGGCTCGTAGAGCCAGCGCAGCGCCGCCTCGTCGTCGTAGCCGTTGTCGGCGAGCAGGTTGAGCACGCCGGGCAGGTGCTTGAGAACTGTCTCGTTGGCCACCAGCTCCGCGGGTATCCGGCGGATGCCGTCGCGGCGGACCGCCAACAGCTCCCGGTCGCGGATCATCTGGTGCACCTTGCTGATCGACACGTCGAGCCGCTCGGCGACGTCGGGCAGGGCGAGCCAGCCCGCCGGGTCAGTGGGGCCGGCGAGCTCGGGGCCGGGTACGGCCTGGTCGGGTACGGATTCGGTCACCCGATCACCCTGCCACGCCGCGGCCGGCGAGGGCCACCGGCACCCCGCACGGCCAGTCCGCGCCCGCCGACGGGCACCGTCGGTGAGCAGCGGATCAGGGCCACCACCGAGGTGGCGATCACGACGGGACGGACCAGGGACGACTCCGGGCTGTAGCATCCTGTTCAACTCCCACCCCCTGGACACATAGACTCCCTGCCGATGGACACACAGGTCGCCGACACGTTGCTGGGCTCGCTGATCGACGGGCGCTACCGCATTCGCGGTCGCGTGGCCCGTGGCGGCATGGCGACCGTGTACACCGCCACCGACGAACGCCTCGAGCGCACCGTCGCAGTCAAGATCATTCACCCGACCCAGGCGCCCGAGGCACGGGCCCGGATCGCCAACTTCGTGGCCCGGTTCACCGACGAGGCGAAGACCATCGCCCGGCTGACCCACCCGAACGTCGTCGCGGTCTACGACCAGGGCACCCACGCCGGTCTGCCGTATCTGGTGATGGAGTACGTCCGCGGCCGTACGCTGCGCGACGTGCTGGCTGAGCGACGCCGGCTCAACCCGGACGAGGTGCTGGCCATCGCCGAGCAGATGCTCGCCGCGATCGCCGCCGCGCACCGGGCCGGCCTCGTGCACCGCGATGTCAAACCGGAGAACGTGCTGGTCGCCGAGGCGCCCACCGGCGGCGTCGCCAACCTGGTGGACAGCGTCGTCAAGGTGGCCGACTTCGGGTTGGCCCGCGCGGTCGAGGCCAGCGCCGACGAGGAGCAGGGCAACCAACTGATGGCCACCGTGGCGTACGTCGCCCCGGAGTTGGTCACCGAGGGTCGGGCCGACCCGCGCACCGACGTCTACTCCGCCGGCATCGTGCTGTTCGAGATGCTCACCGGCCGGGTGCCGTACGACGGGGACCGTCCGGTGGACGTGGCCTGGCAGCACGTCGACCGGGATGTGCCCGCGCCCTCGACGCTGGTGCCCGGCCTGCCGTCGGCCCTCGACGCTCTGGTCCAGCGGGCCACCCGGCGTGATCCCGCCGCCCGGCCCGCCGACGCCGGCGCGCTGCTGGCCGAGGTTCAGGTCGCCCGGGACCGCCTGGGTGACGTCAACAGCACCAGCACCGCCGTGCTGCGTCGGGTGACGGACGAGCCGCCGGTCTCCCAGCCGACCATGATGGTCGCCACGGTCCGCCCGGCCGAACGGCCGACCTGGGCCCGGCTGCCGGAGGGCGCCAGTCAGGGGCCGGGCCGGCGGCGGGCCGCACCGGAGCCGTCGGAGGGTCTGGGAGCCCGGCTCGCGGCGCTGCGCACCACGGTGCTGGGCAATCCGCAGGGCCGGCTGGCCGTCGCCGCCGTGGTGGTGACGCTGGGCCTGGTGGCCGCGCTGGGCGGCTGGTGGTTCGGTGTCGGCCGCTACACGTCCGCCCCGCAGCTGGTCAGCCTGAGCAAGACCGACGCGCAGGCCCAGGCCGAACGCGCCGGCCTGACCCTGGCGTACGGGGAGCCGCGCTACGACGAGAAGGCTCCGAAGGACAGCGTGCTCGGGCAGGACCCGGCCTCGGCCAGCAAGATCGTCAAGGGTGGCACGATCACCCTGACCCTCTCGCTGGGTCCGGAGCGCTTCCCGGTACCGGACGTGATCGGCAAGGAGTACGAGCTGGCCGAGGCCGATCTGGTCAACGTCAAACTGGTGGTGGCCAAGGGCACCCCCCGTTACGACGACACCCTGCCGGCCGGCGTCGTCCTGGACAGCTCCCCGAAGGTGGGGGCCGAGGTCAAGCCGGGCACGAAGATCACCCTCATCCTGAGCCGAGGCCGGGCGCCGGTGTCGGTGCCGAACCTGGTCGGCAAGAGCCTCACCGATGCGCGGGCCACCCTGAGCGGGCTTGGCCTGGTGCCGGTGGAGACCTTCAAGGACTCCGACAAACCCAAGGACGAGATTCTCAGCCAGAGTCCGGCCGACGGCGCGGGCGTGGAGAAGGGCACCCAGGTCAAGCTGGAGATCAGCAAGGGTCCGCCGCTGGTCGTCGTGCCCCGGGTGATCGACCTGCCCTGCCCGCAGGCTAAGCAGTTGCTGGAGAGCCAGGGCTACCCGGTGACCGTCGCGTTCAACCCGAACGCCACGGTCCGGATCCAGGCCCCGGGCGAGAATTCACAGGTGCCCCCGGGCACCCCGGTCACCATCACGTGTTTCTGATGCCGAGGCTTCGTTCGCGGCCGGTGGGCGCGCACACTCCGACCTCCGGGGGGTTGGCGAAGGCCGCCCTGCCGTACGTCGACGCGACCGGCGCCGAGGCCGTGCAGGTGTACGTCTCCAACTCGCGAGGCTGGGCGCTGCCCCCGGGTGACCCGGCGCAGGACGCGCTGTTCCGCGAGGGCTGCGCCGAGCGGGGCATCCCCGCGTTCATCCACGCCTCGCTGCTGGTCAACCTGGGCTCACCCACGCCGGCCACGGTCGAGAAGTCGGCGCAGACGCTGGCGCACGCGCTGCGCCGGGGTGTGGCGATCGGCGCGCGGGCGGTGGTGTTCCACGCCGGCAGCGCGGTCGACGAGGGGTACGCCGAGGCGGCGATGCGGCAGGTCCGTCGGGAGCTGCTGCCCCTGCTCGACTGGGCCGCCGAGGCCGGTGGGCCGATGCTGCTGGTCGAGCCGAGCGCCGGTGGCGGCCGCTCGCTCGCCTCCCGCGTGGAGCAGCTCGGGCCCTACCTCGACACGGTGGACCGGCATCCCATGCTCGGGGTCTGCTTCGACACCTGCCACGCCTGGGCCGCCGGTCACGACCTGGCCGCCGAGGGCGGGATGACCGCGACCCTGGACACGCTGGTGGCCACCGTGGGGCCCGACCGGTTGCGGCTGGTGCACGCCAACGACTCGAAGGATCTGTGCGGCTCGACCCGGGACCGGCACGAGAACATCGGCAAGGGCACCATCGGCGAGCCGGCCTTCGCGGAGCTGATGGCCCATCCGGCCACCGCCGGTGTCCCCGTGGTGGTGGAAACCCCCAGCGAGAAGCAGCTCGGCCACACCGCCGACATAGCAACCCTCAACCGCCTGAACCCCTAACCCCCCACCCGCACCCCACCCGGCCCCGGGCCCTCCGGGCCCGCCCCCCGGGGTGATCAAGAGCTTTGCGTCAGAATCCGGTCTCCGGATGACGCAAAGCTCTTGATCAACAAGGGGTGGGTCAGGCGGCCAGGATCTTGGTCAGGGCGGTGGCCGCTCGGTCGATCGCGGTGTCGTCGACGCCCAGGTGGGTGACCAGGCGGGCGGTACGGGGGCCGAGCACCGAGACCAGTACGCCCTCCGCGCGTGCGGCGGCGGCCAGAGCGCGGGCGTCCAGCGCGTGCTTGGTCAGGTCCAGCGGGACGAGGTTGGTGCGGACCGCTGTGGCGAGCACCCCGAACGGCGCGACCGCCTCGGCGAGCCGGGCCGCCCTCGCGTGGTCCTCGGCCAGCCGGTCGACGTGGTGCGCGAGGGCGTACCGGCCGGCGGCGGCGAGGATGCCGGCCTGGCGCATGCCGCCGCCCATCCGCTTGCGGATCAGCCGGGCCCGTTCGATCTTCTCCGCGCTGCCCACCACCAGCGAGCCGACCGGCGCGCCGAGCCCCTTGGAGAGGCAGACGGACAGCGTGTCGAAGAGCCGGCCGTACTCGGTCAGCGGCACCCCGTCGGCGACGTGCGCGTGCCAGATCCGGGCGCCGTCGCAGTGCAGCGCCGCCCCCGCGTCGTCGGCGACACCGCGCAGCTCCCGCAGGGTGGCCAGCGGGATCACGCCGCCACCGCCCCGGTTGTGGGTCTGCTCGACGGCGATCGCGCGGGTGGGCACGGCGAAGTAGCCGTCCAGACGGATCATCCGGGCGACCAGCTCCGGGTCGATGTCCGCGCCGACAGCGGGCCAGGTCCGCGAGGAGATCCCGCCGTACGCGGCCGCGGCGCCGATCTCGTACGTGACGACGTGCGCGTCGGCGTCGCAGAGCAGCTCGTCGCCGGGCGAGACCAGCAGTTGCAGGGCGATCTGGTTGGCCATCGACCCACTCGGGGCGAAGAGCGCCGCCTCGTGCCCGAACAGCGCGGCGACCTCCGCCTCCAGCGCGTTCACGGTGGGATCCTCGCCGTAGACGTCGTCACCGACCTCGGCGGCGGCCATCGCCTCCCGCATCCCGGCGGTCGGCCGGGTCACCGTGTCGGACCGCAGGTCCACGAACGCGTCAGCCATGATCATCCCTTCGTCCGTCGACTGCGGGGCCCGCGTCAGCCACGCAGCATCTCCGCCACGAGGAAGGCCAGCTCCAGCGACTGCTGGGTGTTCAGCCGAGGATCGCAGGCGGTCTCGTACCGGTCGGGCAGGTCGAGGTCCTCGATTCCCTGGGCGCCGCCGAGACACTCGGTGACGTCCTCACCGGTCAACTCGACGTGCAGGCCGCCGGGGTGGGTGTCCAGGCCACGGTGCACCTCGAAGTAGCCGAGCACCTCGTCGACGATCCGGTCGAAGTGCCGGGTCTTGTAGCCGTTGGACGACTCGTGGGTGTTGCCGTGCATCGGGTCGCACTGCCAGACCACCTTGGCGCCGGAGGCCGTGACCTTGGCCACGATCGGCGGCAGGGCGTCGCGGACCCGGTGGTTGCCCATCCGGCTGATCAGGGTGAGCCGGCCGGGGATGTTGTCCGGGTTGAGCTTCTCGCACAGCTCGATCGCCTCGTCCGGGGACGTGGTCGGGCCGAGCTTGACGCCGATCGGGTTGGCGATCCGGGAGATGAAGTCGATGTGCGCGCCGGTGATCTGCCGGGTGCGCTCGCCGACCCAGAGGAAGTGCCCGGACAGCCCGTACGCCCGGCGGTCAGAGACCCGGGTGAGCGCCCGGTCGTACTCCAGGGCGAGGGCCTCGTGGGAGCAGTAGAGGGTGACGGTCCGCAGCGCCTCGTCGTCGGTCATCCCGCAGGCCCGGATGAAGGCCAGCGCCCGGTCGATCTCCCGGGCGATCGCCTCGTAGCGCTCCCCCGCCGGGGAGGTCTTCACGAAGCCCTTGTTCCAGTCGTGCACCGCGTGCAGGTCGGCGAGCCCACCGGCGAGGTACGCCCGCAGCATGTTCATCGCGGCGGCCGAGTTGGCGTACGCCCGGATCATGCGCTGCGGGTCGGCGACGCGGGCGGCCGGGTCGGCCTCCAGCGAGTTGATCATGTCGCCGCGGTAGGCGGGCAGGCCACGCGCGTCGGTGGGCAGCGAGCGCGGCTTGGTGTACTGGCCGGCGACCCGGGCGACCTTGACCACCGGCAGCGACGCGCCGTAGGTGAGCACGATCGCCATCTGGAGCAGGGTGCGGGCGTTGGCCAGCAGGTGGCTCTCGGTGTTGTCGACGAAGGTCTCGGCGCAGTCACCGCCCTGGAGCAGGAACGCCTTGCCCTCGCAGACCAGGGCCAGCTTCTGCCGGAGCTGGTCCACCTCGTAGGGCGCGACGACCGACGGCACGGTGTCGAGCACCTTGCAGACCTCGGCGACGGCGGCCGGATCGGACCACGGTGGGGTCTGCTCGCGGGGCAGCTCCCGCCAGCGGTCCAGACCGAGGGCGGCGTCCTCGGCGGAGTCGACTGTCGGACGGCTGGTCTGCAGGCCCGGGCTGCCTACCGCGGGATGGCTCAGCTGATGCCACTCATGGCGCATGAGAGAAAGCGTACGGCGACCGTGGTCGTACCCGAGCGGCGAGGGGGACGGTTCCGGCAGATGGGAGATCAATCCCACCGATGTCGGTCAGTCAGGACACCGGTGAGGCGCCGACCCCGTTCGGCGACGGGCTGGCGGCGGGGTTACCGCCCGGCGCCTCCCCGGCGATGCACCAGTCGCCGCCGTCGCGGGTGACGGTGAACACCAGCGGGCGGGTGACCTTGCTCTTTCCGGCGGTGACCGAGACCGAGACGCTGACCTCCTGGCCGCGCGGGCCGGACCGGACGTCAGTGATGGCCGCCTCGGGCACCTCGAAGTGGTCGGCGAAGTCGCCGTTGGGGCCGGTGGCGGCCAGGTCGAACCCTTCGTGCAGCAGCTCGCAGAGCTGGCTGCGGCCGGCGGCGACGTCCTTGGCGGTCATCGCGTCGAGGTACGCCTGCACGCGCTCGCGGGACCGGGTGCCGGCCTCCTCGGCGGGGGCACGCTCGGGCTTGGCGGTCGACTCGTCCTCGTCACCGCCGCCGATCCCGCAGCCGACCAGGGCGGCCGGGAGCAGCACCAGGCCGGTGGCGGCCGCCGCCAGCCTGCGGTGGATCGGGCGCATGACCACCTCCGTCGACGGGGAATCGAGACGTGCCGAGCCGCGAGTCTGCCACATCGGGCCCGACCTGCCCAAGGCCGGCGGCCCGGCCGACCCGCCTAAGGCCGACGGCCCGGCCGACCCGCCCCACGCCGGCGGCCCGGCCGACGCTGGGCGTCGACCGGGCCGGTACGGCACGGGCGGGGAGAGGCGGTGCGGGCCCCTCCCCGCCGTGTGGGTGGTGCGTCGACCGTCGGCTCAGCCGAGGCCGCCCTTGATGGCGCCGATGAGCTCGCCGTTGCTGGTGTCGCCGGAGAGCTCCCAGAAGAACGCGCCACCGAGGCCCTGGTTGTTCGCGTACGTCATCTTGCCGTTGATGGTCGACGGGGTGTCGTAGCTCCACCAGTTGCTGCCGCACTTGGCGTACGCGGTGCCGGCGATCGTGCCGGTGGCCGGGCAGGTGTTCTTGAGGACCTTGTAGTCCTCGATGCCCGCCTCGTAGGTGCCCGGCGCCGCGCCGGTGGCGCTGCCGCCCGGCGCGGCCTGCGTGACGCCCGTCCAGCCCCGACCGTAGAAGCCGATGCCGAGCAGCAGCTTGTTGGCCGGGATGCCCTTGCTCTTGAGCTTCTGGATCGCCGCGTCGGAGTTGAAGCCCTGCTGCGGAATGCCGGTGTACGAGGTGAGCGGCGAGTGCGGCGCCGTCGGGCCCTGGGCGTTGAAGGCGCCGAAGTAGTCGTACGTCATCGGCATGAGCCAGTTGAGGTTGCCGATGGCGCCGGCGTAGTCGGTGGCGTCGATCTTGCCGCCGTTGCTGCCGTCCGCGGTGATCGCCGCGGTGACCAGGGCGCTGGACCCGAACTTCGACCGCAGGGCGCCGATCACGTTCTTGAACGCGTTGGGGCCGCTGCTGTCGCAGGTCAGGCCGCAGGCGTTCGGGTACTCCCAGTCGACGTCGATGCCGTCGAAGACGTCCGCCCAGCGCGGGTCCTCGACCAGGTTGTAGCAGCTCTCGGCGAACGCGGCCGGGTTCTGGGCGGCCTGGGTGAAGCCGCCGGACCAGGTCCAGCCGCCGAACGACCAGATCACCTTGAGGTGCGGGTTCAGCTGCTTGAGCTTGCGCAGCTGGTTGAAGCTGCCGCGCAGCGGCTGGTCCCAGGTGTCGGCGACGCCGTCCACGCTCTCCGCCGCCGTGTACGCCTTGTCGTAGTCGGCGTAGCTGTCACCGATGGTGCAGCGACCGCCCGTGGTGTTGCCGAAGGCGTACAGGATGTGGGTCAGCTTGGCGGCCGAGCCACTGGTCTGGATGTTCTTGACGTGGTAATTGCGCCCGTAGACGCCCCACTCGGCGAAGTAGCCGACGACCTTCTTGCCGCCCGTGTTCGGCGGGGTGGTGGTCGGGGGCGCCGTGGTGGGCGGAGCGGTGGTGGGCGGCGCCGTGGTGGGTGGGGCCGTGGTGGGCGGCGCGGTGGTGGTCGGCGGGGTGGTCGGGGTGCCACCGCCGCACGGTGCGCCGTTGACGGTGCAGTTCAGCGGCGCCTTGTAGGCGCCGGTGCCGTTGTAGCCCCAGCTGAACGAGGCGCCGGGCGCGAGGCTGCCGGCCCAGCTCTTCTTGACGGCGACGTAGTGGTTGCCGCTGCTCGTGACGTCGGCGTCCCACGCGCTGCTGATGGTGGTGCCTGACGGCAGGTCGAACTCGATGCGCCAGGTGGCGACCGTGGCGCTGGAGCCGTTGGTCACGGTCACCTTCGTCTCGTGACCGGTCCCCCAGTCCTGCGCCTTGGCGAACGTGGTGGTGACCGAGCCGGCACCGAACGCGGTCGTCATCGGCACCGCCGCGACCGTCACGGCGACCACGGCACCGGCCCAGAGGGCCCGGCGGAGCGATCTTTTCATAAGGCGTCTCCCGAACTGTTAGGAAACTTTCCAAAAGAGATGGTGAGACGGTACTCACGCCGTCATCAGTTCGTCAAGATGTCCATGTTTCGATTTTTTCTGGTGCGTGGACTGCGCCCGCACCGAGCCGCCGGTCAGCGGTCGGGGGTCGCGGGCCGGCGCGTAGCCTCGGGCCCATGACCGTCTTCGACATCCCGATCGACGCCCTCAGCGGCGGGCCCGCCGACCTCGCCCAGTACCGGGGCCGGGCGCTGCTGGTGGTCAACGTCGCCTCCCGGTGCGGCCTCACCCCGCAGTACGCCGGCCTCCAGACCCTCGCCGACACCTACGCCGAGCGTGGCCTGGTGGTGCTGGGCGTGCCGTGCAACCAGTTCGCCGGGCAGGAGCCGGGCACCGCCGCCGAGATCAGCGACTTCTGCCAGGTCAACTACGGGGTGACTTTTCCGCTGACCGAGAAGGTCGACGTGAACGGGCCCGACCGGCACCCGCTCTACGCCGCGCTGGTGGACACTCCGGACGCCGACGGACACACCGGGGACGTCCGCTGGAACTTCGAGAAGTTCCTGGTGACCCCGGACGGCACGGTCGCCGCCCGCTTCGCCCCCACGGTCGAACCCGACTCCGACGACCTCCGCGCGGCGATCGAAAAAACCCTCCCCACCCCCGCCTGACCCCACCCACCTCCCACCCCCCTGACCCGCCCGCGGTGATCAAGAGGTTTGCGTCAGCGGGGAGCCTCCACCTGACGCAAACCTCTTGATCACCAGGTGCGGGGGGTCGGCGGCGTCGCACGGACCGACCACCGTCGGGTGGCACATTTCCGCGGGGCCGGTCAGCGACGGGCGTGCGCAGTACGTTGTGCAGAACCGGCTCGCGGCGCAGCCAGGCGTCCGCGCCGGCACACGCCGGCCGGCCGCGCAGCCGCTCGGCGTCGGTCAACCGGAATAACCCACCGTGTCGGTCGGGAATGCGTCGTGGGTGGACGAAGTTGGGAAGAAGCATGACAACTGTGGGACTGATCGGCAGCGGCCACATCGGCGGCACGGTGGCCCGGCTGGCGGTGGCCGCCGGCTACGACGTGGTACTGAGCAACTCGCGCGGGCCGGAGACGCTCACCGACCTGGTCGACGAGCTGGGCGAGCGGGCCAGCGCCGCCACGGCGCAGGACGCGGCGCAGGTCGGCGACCTGGTGGTGGTCAGCGTGCCACTCAAGGCGTACCGGGCGGTGCCCGCGCAGCCGCTGGCCGGCAAGGTCGTCATCGACACCAACAACTACTACCCGGAGCGTGACGGCGCCTTCCCGGAGCTGGACGCTGGTGAGATCACCAGCAGCGAACTCCTCCAGCGGCACCTACCGGACTCGCGGGTCGTCAAGGTCTTCAACAACATCTACTTCAAGGCCCTCGCCGAGCTCCCCCGGCCGTCCGGGGCGGCCGACCGCAGCGCGCTCGCGATCGCCGGTGACGACGCCGCCGCGAAGGCCGAGGTGACCGCCTTCCTGGACCGGATCGGTTATGACGCGGTCGATGTCGGCCCGCTCGCCGAGGGGTGGCGTTACCAGCCGGACACCCCGGCGTACGGCTTGCCCTACTCCGCCACGCCGACCGACTGGCAGCGCCCCGCACCGGCTGACGCCGAGAAGCTGCGCGCCGCGCTGGCCGCCGCCACCCGCTGAGCACCGCCGCCGTCCTGGGACGACCGCCTACCGGGTGGCCGTTTCCAGGGCGGCGGCGAGTTCGTCGTCGTAGCTGGCGATGGGCTGGCCGTCCACGGCGTACGCGACGAGTCGGCCCTGCGCCATGCTCGCCGACCGGAACGAGAACGTCCGCGTACCGGGGTAGGCCGCCAGCAGGGGAATGTCCCGGGGCGCTCCCCCCGGGGCGGAGTAGTACGCCAGCCGGGCCACCTGCGCGGAGACCACACCGTTGACCCGGACCTTCGTCTTCTCCGCCCGGGTGCCGAAGGTGACCGGCGCGTCGGTGGCATAGGCGGCGCACTCGGCCGGGCTTCGACAGACGAAGAAATACCGCGGATTGACGACGTCGCCGAGGGCGTACGCCTTGAACGTCGGGTCCGCTCCGGCGGGCAGCGGTTGCACGGCGAAGAAGGCGAGAGCCACCGCGGCCGAGACACCCACCCGCAGCCAGGCCCGGCCGCCGGCGGATCGCCGGCTGCTCCGGGCGGTCGCGACCGCGACACCGCCGAAGCCGGCCAGGCACAGCAGGCACACGCCGACGGCACGGGCGTTCTCGAACAGGAACTGCACGCCCGGCCGCGTCGACACCGGGCCGAGGACCGCGCCCAGCGAGACGACCATGGCGGCGAGCAACGCCCCACCGGCCACCCGCTGGGTGATGCCGGACGCGCCGACCAGCAGCATCGCGGCGAGCACCGGCCACACCTGATGGTGGGTCCAGGACACCGGGGACGCGGCCACCGTGGCGCAGCCGACGAGGACCGCCGCGTGCCCGGGGCGGCCCTGCCCGGCCAACTGCCGGGCGCGCAGCAGCGCCGCCCCGCAGATCACCGCCACCAGCCCGGCCCAGAGCACGGGCAGCGCCCCCTCGTCGACCCCGAGGCGCAACAGCATCCCGTGCACCGACTGGTTGCCCAGCGAGGCCAGGTTGCCGATCCGCGAGGTCTGCCGGACCGCCTGGGTCCAGTAAGTCCAGCTCTCGCCGGGCAGCACGACCGCCGCCAGCCCGGCACAGGCTCCGAACGTCGCCACCGCGCGGCCGGCGTCGCGATAGCGCCCGGTGGCGAGGAAGTACGCGACGAACAGCAGCGGGGTCAGCTTGATCGCCGCGGCCACCCCGACGAGCACCCCGCGCAGCCGGGGTGGGACGACGCCCATCCCGTCCAGCAATGCAAGCAACACGATGAAGATGCTGACCTGCCCGAAACGCAGGTTGCTCTGCACCGGCGCCGAGAGCATCAGCACCGTGGCGGCCACCGCGACGAGCAGCGGGCGGTGCGACCGATCGGTGCTCAGCGCGACGCCGACCAGGCCGGCGATGGCGACGACCGCCGCGCACGTCGCCACCAGCCAGACGCCCTGGAGTACGCCCTCGCTGACGGCGGTGATCGGGCCCAGCACCAGGGCTGCGAACGGCGGATAGGTGAACGGCCCGCCGTTTCGGGCGCGGTACTCGTACAGCGGCCGGGCGGCGTGCAGATCGGACAGTGCGCCGTAGTAGATGTGCAGGTCGCTGAGCCGGTCGCCGCGCCTGAGCACGAGCACACAGGACACCAGCGCGACGACGCCGAACGCCGCCCACGCCAGCGCCACCCGGCGATCCCGCATCGCCCGAGAATAGGCGAACGCAAGGCCGAGCGAAGGTCCCGTCGACCGTTGGCCGCGCAGTCCAACGCCGACGAGCACGACCTCGACCGTCTGGCAAAGGCGCTATTTCTGGAATAGCACCGACGCGACGTCCGCCACGATTCCGAGAGCCCAGTCCAACTGCGGACAATCGTGATGACCTTGACACTCCAGGCAGCCGCCTGTCTGCCAGGGCCGATCACGCGCTCGGGACCAGTGCGCGTCGAGGACCCGCTCCGCCATGAAGAGTTCGGTCGCCCTGGACACCGGCTCGTCGATCGCCATCGTCCGCACCTTTCCCGAGGTCACGAGATGCCAGCCCTGGAGGGCGGAGGCCATGCGTCGCGCCCTCCAGGGTGGATGGATCGAAAACCTCGGGGTGCTGAAGTCCAGAAGCGTCCGACCGCTGTCTCACTGTATCCACTGTCTCACTGTAGTCATGTTCTCACTGTGCTCAGTCGAGTCGCGTCGTCACTTGTCCTGCCCAGGTCCCGGCTGGAAGCATGATCTTCGCTGAAGTCCAGGAGAGCCGATCATGCCTACCAGGCCACCGCACTACCTTCGCGTCGCCGACGACATCGCGCGCAGAATCAACTCCGGGGAGTACCCGCCCGGCCATCAACTGCCCTCGGTCTCGGAAATTGGCGAGATCTACAACGTGGCACGGTCGACCGCCTACCGGGCCGTACGCGAACTGCACCAACGAAACCTGGTCTACGGCCAACAGGGGCAGGGCGTCTTCGTCGCCGAAGCGGAGTAGTCGGCTGCGAGGGTCCGACCGCGTCTGCCCTCGGAAGAACGGGGACCACGCGCCAGGCGTGCGTCCCTAGCATCGGTGGATGGAAGCGACGAGCACACCGGCGTACGACGCTCACGCGGACTGGTACGAGGGCTTCATCTCGGGCGGGGGCGACTATCTCCGGAGGGTGCACGCGACCGTGGCCGACCTGCTCGGCACGGGTGCGGGGCCCTGCCTCGACATCTGCTGCGGCACCGGCGCGCACGCGTTAGTGCCCGGCGACCTGGGCTGGACACCGGTGGGTGTGGACCTGTCCGGCGGGCAGTTGCGGCACGCGCGCGGGCGGCTGCCGGTGGCCCGCGGGGACGCGACCGCCCTGCCGATCGCCGACGCCTCACTCCCCGCCGCGATGTGCGTCCTGTCCAGCACCGACGTGCCCGACTACCCGGGCGTGCTGCGTGAGGTCGGCCGGGTGCTGCGCCCGGGCGGGCGGTTCGTGCACGTGGGCGTGCACCCGTGCTTCGTGGGCGCGTTCGCCGACTGGGGCCGGCGCCCGAGCGTCGTCGTCGACGAGCGCTACGCGGACCGGTCACGCAGCTTCGACAGCTGGAACACCGACGGCGTCCGGGTCCGGGTCGGTGCCTGGCACGTGCCGCTCGCCGACCTGCTCAACGCGACAGTGGCCGCCGGCCTCCGACCGGTCCGGTTCGTCGAGTCCACCTCTCTAGGCGTGCCGGACCTGTTCGGCTTCCTCGCGGTGCGGTAGCGGCACCAACCCCGCGTCCAGAGTCGGGATCTCCCTCGCGAAGCGGCAAGATCGCCCTCGAACCTGGATGTCAACACTGTTGCGTTAGGGCTGTGGCCGGCGGGGTCAACCCGTGCTGGATAACAAGACTCTTGGTAGATCAAGCCCCGGCGATCATGGAATTGTGGTGCCTGCCTTGGCAGGGTACGGGCGTTTTGTGGCCCACCACAACTCCATGATCGGCGAGGCAGTGCCGGTCGACGAACAGCCGTTCCGCCAAACGCAACGGTGTTGACCTGGATGTAGTGGCATCCTCCCGACGCGAGACCACTACATCCTGGATCGAGCACGATCTCGCGGGCAGCGATCTCGCGGACAGCGCGGCACGGACAGCGCGGCACGGGCAACGCGGCACGGGCAACGCGGCAGAAGAAACATTGCACGCAAAACTTGCGCCGGAGTCCCATACACGGGACTCTGTCCGTGGGTTGCCGCCCGCTCACCGAACGTGCCTTCCGGAGGCGACATGCACACGCTCCGTACCACGTCCCGCCGACTGCTGGCCGGCGCTGGCGCGCTCCTGCTCGGCACCGCCCTCGCCGCCGCCGCTGCGGGCCCGGCCAGCGCGGACACCGTCGGATACGTCCGGCTCGCCCACCTCTCACCCGACACCCCGGCCGTCGACGTCTACCTGGCCGCCCCCGACGCCGCGAAGCCGCGAGTGTTCCCGGGCGTCGGCTACGGCGTGGTCTCCGACTACCTCCAGCTCCCTCCGGGCCGGTACGCGGTGGCGATGCGCGAGGCCGGCACGCCCGCCAGCGAGCCGCCGGTGCTCACCACCGAGGTAGCGGTGACCAGTGGTGGCGCGTACACGGTGGCCGGTGTCGGTCGGCACGCCGACCTGGGGCTGCGGGTGCTCACCGACGATCTGAGCGCTCCCAGGCAGGGCCGGGCCAAGGTGCGCGTCGTGCAGGCGTCGGTGCGGACGCCCGTCCTCGACGTGGCCGCCGCCGACGGGCCGACGATCGCCGACGGCGTGCAGTTCGCCACCACCACGGACTACCAGCAGGTCGAGCCGGGCACCTGGAAGCTGCGACTCACCGGCGCGGGCGGCCCGAGCACCGACGCGGAGGTGCGGCTCACCGGCGGAGCGGTCTACTCGCTGCTGGTGCTCGACGACAAGCAGGGCGGGCTCACGGCCGAGCTGCGCCGCGACGCCGAGGGCGGCACTGTCGTACCGGCCGGCGGTGTGGACACCGGCGCGGGCGGCACGTCCGACGCAGGGTTCGGCGCGTACCCCCTGGTGGCCGGCGGGTTGGCCGCGGCGGCCGGCGCGGCGAGCCTGCTCCTGTGGCGCCGGCGGCGGCGCACGACCTGGTGAGCATCGGGCCCGCCGCCGCGATCCGACGCCACCGCGACCGCCGGGCGCCGCTGGCCGCGCTGGTCGCGGCCGGCGCGGCGGTCTGCCTGGCCGCCGGCACCGGGGTCGGGCTGGCAACGACCGGCCCGCCGCCGCCGGCCGCGAGCTGGCACCCCGGCTGCGCCGACGGCTGCCCGTCCGTGGCCGCGCCGCCGCGACCACAGGGTCCACCCACGCGGGTACGCGTGCCGCGCATCGGCGTCGACTCGGCGCTCACGGTGCTGGGCCTGGACCGCGCCGGCGTCCTCGTTCCGCCGACCGAGTTCGACACGGCCGGCTGGTACGGCGGCGGCCCGGCACCCGGCGACACCGGCCCGGCCGTGCTCGCCGGGCACCTGGACTCGCGCAGCGGCCCGGCGGTCTTCGCCCGGCTCGATGAGCTGCGCCCGGGTGACCGGGTCCAGGTGTGGCGCGGCGGGCGGTGGCTGTCGTTCCGGGTGACCGGGTCGCTGCGTACCCGCAAGGACCGGTTCCCGACGGCCGCGGTCTACGGCCCGACGCCCGGGGCGGAGCTGCGTCTCGTCACCTGCGGGGGCGACTTCGACCGGCGGCGCGGGCACTACCGGGACAACGTGGTGGTGTTCGCGATCGCCGACGGTTGATCAACTCGGCTTGCGGGATGTCGGGGTGTCCGGCTCGGCCCGATGCCCCGGATTCCCGGATCCCGAGTCGATCATCGCCTGGCGGGGCCGGCGTCAGACCGGGCGGGCCGGCGTCAGACCGGGCGGCGGCCGGCGAAGCCGCACTCGGCGCGGTGGTACCAGCGCACGTCGGAGTCGCCCTCCAGCCAGCACCAGAGCACCGCACGGCCGGCCCGCTCGCCGGGAAAGTCGAGCAGCACCGGCGCGATGCCCTTGACCTGGATCTCGTGCTGGTGCAGCTCCTCGACGACGGCGTGCAGCCGGGCCTCCAGCCCCTTCACCTCGGCCAGCCCGCCGAGCGCGCTGACGCCGTGGTCGGCCAGGTCGACGCGCAGCTCGGCGAGGTCGGCGCGGAGCCGGATCAGCTCGTCGACACGCGGCTGCAGGGTGGCCACCAGGTGCCGGGCCTGGGCGAGTGTGAACACGTCGCCAGTATGCCCGTCACATAGCGCCGCTGGTCACCCCAGGCATGAGATCAGAATTCCCTTAAGTGGATCTTGAGACTGTATGCCTGTCGGCAGCCCTCGTCGAGCATTGGCAGGCGTACGCACCGTCCCACCATTGCCAGAGCTCCCGTCGGGCACCTATCAGCAGCCGTACCGGCTAGCTTCGGACATCCGACAAGCTCCATAAGGGACTTGAACGGGAAAGTGCAGGGCTGCGGGTGTGGGAGCCGTGGACAGGGGTGTCACTTGCCGCTGCGCTCAGGTATACAGAGTTCTCCTCGCGGAGCAGCCTTTCATTCTCGGGAAATCCGTCGGTGCAACGGAGGCTCACTGGCATGAGCGATGGTTCGTCCCCCACCACGTCCCCAGCTCTTCGGTTCTTGTTCCGCTACCGCGATCTGGTCGCTGACACACTGCCCGAGCATCGTGCCGTCCTGCAGGAGCGGGGGTGGTGCTGGTGGGGATGGTGGAAGCGGCCCAACGAACCTGGCCGGCTGGAGATATGGCGGGCTCTGGAACAGGAGACGCGCGCAGGGCAGCGGGTGCTGATTGGACTGTTCCACTCCGGTACGGGCAGCGTCCATCCGGCATCCGTGGAGCGGGTAGTCGTCCCCCAGGCCGACGATCTGGGTAACTATGTTTCGCTCAGTCCGCCCACCGCCGAGCAGGATGGCGTTCCTCCGTACTACCGATCGAGTCGGCACAGTCGGGGCTGGCTGCGGCTGGTGGCCTTGGCTGAGGAGCCGATCGAGTTCTTTGGGAAATTCTCGTTCGCCTCGGCGCCGCCGTTGCCGCACCACCCCGCGAGCCAGTTGGAGCGGCTTGTGGGCAAGCGGATTCTGGACGCCGACGAGCTGCGCGCGATGGACACCACCATTTGGGAAATCCGGTCGGCCCAGCCGGGCGATTCCAGTGAACGGTTCCTGACCGCGTCGCAGCGTGAGGACGGCGCGCTGTCCGCAGAGCCGATCGCCTGTCCGGGGCCGTGGCTGCTACACCTCACCGATCCGCACTACGCGACCGGCCGGTTCCGTCCCGAACATCAGTGGCGGCTGGAAACCGAGGACGGGGCGACACGCCCCACCATGGTTGACGCAATTTCGAACGCGCTCGCTCATCACCAGCGATCAGTCGGAGCGGTTCTCGTAACGGGCGATCTCACCTACGTCGCCGCCCGTGAGGAGTTCGACGCGGCTCGAGCCGGCCTCTTCAAGTTGACCAACGGACTCCTCGGCCTGGGCATGGAGCATCTCGTGGTCATTCCCGGCAACCATGACATCGCGTGGACCCGCAGTGACTCCTACGACTACGGAGCACCGGTTGAGGTGGCGCCATCCGAGGCCACCGCCAACTACCGGAACTTCTTCAAAGCACTCTATGGCTACCCGGCTTCACCCCACCTCTCAATGGCCCGCCGCTTCGTCTTCCCCGGCGGCAACCTCGTGGATGTCGCTGCGGTCAACTCCAGCTCTCTGGAACAGGGCCAGTCGTTCCTGGCAGGCATGGGCCGTGTGCAGGAATCCGCATATCGAGAGGTGACGAGCGCCCTGACCTGGTCGAGTCCCGGCTCAGCCCTACGAGTACTCGCGCTGCACCACCATCTCGCGCTGACCGAGGACCTGGAGTCGTCCGATGAATACGCCACCGGTTTTGGGATCGCCATCGATGCGCCCCGGATCCAGCGCATGGGCGCTCGCGACGGGGTACATCTCGTCGTGCACGGCCACAAGCATCGCGCGTTCGTCTGGCGAGCCGAGGCGTACCATCTCCCGGAATACAGCAACGAGCGCTGGGAGTTGGGGCGCTTCAACATCGTGGGCGGCGGAAGCAGCGGCTCGAAATCGTCAGACGGGCGGCGTAACTTCTTCAACCTGATCAGGATGGCCGGCCCGGTCGTGGAGTTGGAGATGTACCGGAGTCAACACGAAGGCGCGTTCGAACGCTTCATGACCTGGAGGGCACCCTTGGCCACTGGCACAGACGGCCGGCTGGAGATCGCTCCCTGGCAGGTCGTCTCTCCATGACCGCCCGACGCCCGCGGGTGAACGCTCTCATCCTCGACATGGACAACACGTTGTACGACTGGGTCGCTTACTTCGTGCCTGCGGTCCGAGCAATGGTGTCCGAGGCCGCAAAGCTCCTCGACGTGTCCGAGGATGAGCTACGTGGCGACCTCCAGGCCGTACACCGCAAACACGGCAACACGGAGCACCCGTTCGCGCTGCTTGAGACCACCGCCGTCGAGCGCCACCTTCCCGGCATGAGCCAGCGGGCACGACACGAGTACCTGCTGCCCGCCTTCGCCGCATTCAACGAAGTCCGACGACACCACCTTCGCCTCTACGCGGACGTTGAACGGACCCTCCAGGCCATCAAGTCGACAGGTTGCCGCATCGTGGGCCACACGGAGGCCAAGGATGTGAACATCAGCAGCCGAGCACGCGCGCTCGGGCTGGAAGCGATGTTGGAAGCGATCTACGCGCCTCGGTTCATCGGACCACCGCACCCTCTAGGCGTCGATCGACCATCGACCCCTACCGCGATCGAGGTTCGTGTACTTCCGCCGACAGCGCGCAAGCCCAACCCCGACATCGCCCGTCGGATCGCCGAGCAACTCGGCGTACCGCCCAACCGCTGCCTGTATGTGGGTGACAACCTGAGCAAGGACGTCGTAATGGCCAAACGAGCGGGAATGCTCGCAGCGTGGGCGCGTTATGGCACCCACCACGACCCCGAGCTCTGGCGTGACCTGGTCGCGCTGTCCCACTGGGACCCCGCAGCCGTCACCGCCGCAGAAAACACGAGTAACGACCTGACCCGCTTTGGGCCTGACGTCACGTTGGACGCCTTCCACGAATTACCTGGGCACTACACATTCGCGGCTGACCCAGGATCTCGGCGATCTCAGTTGGCGTCTAATTGCCGGGCAGCCGGGTCCGCCGAATGAGCGAACCCGGCGCCGGGCTGGGTCGCTGACGGGGACCACGCGCTTCGCCGGTTCAGATCACCAATGTTGCTACGAAACTCGCTGAGCCACTCGCCAGTCTCCGCCTCGACCAGCTCGGCTGTGCGCAGCACAAGCGTGCGGATCAGTTTCTCACGGCGTCGTACCGCCAGATCCACCTCGTCGTCATCACGTGCGGTACTCAAGTCTGCGGTTGCCCAGTCCAACCTAAACTCGGTGAGTGCCCGCTGAAGCGCCTGCACGGTGGCGATATCCCGCATCCAGGCGGACGACAGCCCAAAGAAGTGATCGAATGCCAGACAGCCGCCCGCCATGGCGAGGAGGACGTATCCCCAGCTGGCGCCCCGGCCGGCGCTGGCCGCGCTGACGAGTGGTACGACACCTCCGGCGATTCCCAGCAGGATGACACAACCGCGCAGAATGCGGGAAGCTGTGCGGCGGATCGCCTTGTCACGCAGGTACCAGGCGACCCAATCCTCAGCCTGACCCTCCGCCCACTCACGCAGGCGTTGCAGGACAACCTCCGGCTGCTGCTCCGCGGCCAGGACAGGGAACGGCCGGATAGTCATGTCTCGGCGGGGGACACGATGTACTTCACGGACGTGGCCGTTGCCGGTTACCACGACTCCTCCGACCGCGGCAAACGGCGAGAGCCGCGTACAAACGTCAGATCGAGAATCGAAGGACACTCTCGCCGCATACCGACAGCCTGCACCGCCAGGGCACGGCGCTCAAGAGCAAACACCGCTCCGGTGACGGGCGGAAGTCAGTCGGCCTGGGCGGCCAGTTCGCGGGCGCGGTCCCGGGCGGCCTCCAGCGCGGCGAGCAGCGCCGCGCGTACGCCGTGCTTCTCCAGCTCGCGGATCGCGGAGATGGTGGTGCCGGCCGGCGACGTGACCGCCTCGCGCAGCTTGACCGGGTGCTCACCGGAGTCGCGCAGCATCACGGCGGAGCCGATCGCGGTCTGCACGATCAGCTCGTGCGCCACCTGCCGGGGCAGTCCGAGCAGGATCCCGGCGTCGATCATGGCTTCGACCAGCAGGTAGAAGTAGGCCGGGCCGGAGCCGGAGAGCGCCGTGACCGCGTCCTGCTGGGACTCGGGCACCCGGATCGTCTGGCCGAGGGGCTTGAACATCTCCTCGGCCAGGGCGAGGTGTTCCCCGGTGGCGTACGCGCCCGCCGAGATGGCCGTCATCGCCTGGTCGACCAGCGCCGGGGTGTTGGTCATGACGCGGACCACCGGGGTGCCGTCGGGCAGTCGGCGGTTGAAGAAGCTGGTGGGCAGGCCGGCGCAGAGCGAGATGACCAGCTTGTCGGCGGGCACCTTGGGGCCGATCTCGTCCAGCAGCGCGGCGGCGTCCTGTGGCTTGACCGAGACCGCGAGCACGGCCGCCTCGTCGACGGCGGCCAGGTTGTCGACCACCCGGACGCCGTAGCGGGCGGTCAACTCCTCGGCGCGGGCCGGTCGGCGGGCGGTGGCGAGCAGCCGCTCCACCGGCCATCCGGAGCGCAGCAGCCCGGAGAGCATCAGCTCACCGATCTTGCCCGCGCCGATCACCGCGACCGTGTGCACCTCGGCTGACATCTCGGCCGTACCCCCTCGCGTCGGGTCGCGGCGTGGCGGGCGGTGGGCCCGATACGCCGCCGAACGTCGGGTCGCGGCGCGGCCGGCCCCGTGGCCCGCCGCGCCGCCTACCGTCGATCAGCTGCCGAAGAAGACCTCGGCCTCGGCGTACCGCTCCAGCGGCACGGTCTTCAGCTCGCGGGTGGCCTCCGCGAGGGGCACCCGGACGATGTCGGTGCTCTGCATCGCGACCATCTTGCCCCAGTCGCCGTCGTTGACCGCGTCGATGGCCTGCAGGCCCAGGCGGGTGGCGAGCACCCGGTCGAAGGCGGTCGGGGTGCCACCGCGCTGGATGTGGCCCAGCACCACGGTGCGGGCCTCCTTGCCGGTCTTGGCCTCCAGCTGCTCGGCCAGCCACTGGCCGATGCCGCCGAGGCGGACGTGGCCGAACGAGTCCAGCTCCTGGTTGGCGAGCACCATCTGACCGTCGAGCGGCTGGGCGCCCTCGGCGACCACGACGATCGGGGCGTACTGGTGCTGGAAGCGCTTCTCGACGTAGCCGGCCACCTGGTCGACGTCGAACTGCCGCTCGGGCAGCAGGATCACGTTGGCGCCGCCGGCCAGGCCGGCGTGCAGGGCGATCCAGCCGGCGTGCCGGCCCATCACCTCGACGACCAGGGTGCGGTGGTGGCTCTCCGCGGTGGTGTGCAGCCGGTCGATGGCCTCCATCGCGATGTTGACCGCGGTGTCGAAGCCGAAGGTGTAGTCGGTGGCGCCGAGGTCGTTGTCGATCGTCTTCGGCACGCCGACGACGTGCACGCCCAGCTCGTAGAGCTTGGTGGCCACGCCGAGGGTGTCCTCGCCGCCGATCGCGATCAGCGCGTCCACGCCCTGGCTGGCGAGGTTGTCCTTGATCCGCTCGACGCCGTTCTCGATCTTGAACGGGTTGGTCCGGGACGAACCGAGGATGGTGCCGCCACGGGGCAGGATGCCGCGGACGTCCGCGATGCCCAGGGGACGGGACAGACCCTCCAGCGGGCCCTTCCAACCGTCCCGGAAGCCCACGAACTCGTGACCGTAGGTGGCGACGCCCTTGCGGACCACCGCCCGGATGACCGCGTTGAGACCTGGGCAGTCGCCGCCGCCGGTGAGCACGCCGATACGCATGATCCGCTCATCCTCCTGGAGCATCAGGTAAAGCCCGATATGCCCCAGGTATGTGTCAAGTCAGACCATCGGCGCCATTGCCGGCCCGGGGCGGGCCGTCACTGCGAACTGTAGTCGGCCTACCTGCGCGACGACAGCGCGCCCCGGGGGCGGCGGGTCAGTAGGTCACCTCGCGGTTCTCGCCGGTCGCCGGCGGGTGGCCGGTGACGGCGGCCTTCGCGAACCCGAGCAGATTGACCACGGTGCTGCTCGGCGAGTCCCAGTACTCGGCGGAGCTGGCGTGCACCTTGATCAGGGTCAGGCCGGGCGTGTCCAGCCCGTCCGGGAACCAGGTCCTGAGCACCGGGTTCCACAGCCGCCGGGCGCGCTCGGCGTCGAAGCCCTCATTGGCGGTGCCCGAGACCGACACCCAGGCGTTGTGCTTCTGGTCCGAGAAGGCGACGTTGACCTCCGGGTTCACCCGGATCTGGCGCACCTTGGCGGAGTCTGCGTAGGCGAAGAACCACAGGTCGCCGTCGAACTCGGCTTCCTGCAGCCCCATCGGCCGGCTCACCTGCCGCCCGTCCAGCGCGATCGTGGTGAGCATGCAGATCCGTGCGGCGCGGACCAGCTCGGTGACCCGCGTCCGGGCCTCGGCGACGCTGGTCGGATCGT
Organism: Micromonospora sp. NPDC005194; assembly: GCF_040608335.1. Taxonomy (NCBI): domain Bacteria; kingdom Bacillati; phylum Actinomycetota; class Actinomycetes; order Micromonosporales; family Micromonosporaceae; genus Micromonospora; species Micromonospora sp. NPDC005194. Next base: position 62,188 of record NZ_JBEXIA010000021.1, read on the forward strand.
TGCTCATGGCAGTCTCCCTCGGCTCGACTGGTCGAACCGTTGCCCGGGACAGAACCGGTCAAACCTGCAAAGGTACGACGACCGGTCAGCGTGCCGTCATCGCCCGCCAGCGGGCCAGGTTGTGCCGGGCGTCGACCAGGGCGTCGTGCCGGGCCGCGTCCGCGTCCGGCAGGGTCGGCCGGCCCCGGTCGTCCCAGAGCTGCCGCAGGTCCTTGGTGAACCGGGGGATCTCCCGGGGCAGCGCGGGCATCGCCCCCCAGAGCTGGGCGAGGACCACATGGTCGTACGCCGCGTACCAGGCCCACAGCTCCAGCTGCTCCCCCGGCCGGTCCCGAACCGGCTCCATGAGGAAGTCGTACAGGTCGTCACGGATGCGCTCCCGGGAACGCCAGGCCCGGTCCGCCGGAGACGGCAGCCGGTCCAGCACGTTGCGCCGGACCCAGGGCACGGCACGGGAGTCGTCGAACTCGGTGGAGACCGCGTAGAACTCGCGGCCGTACTCGTCGACGACGCCGATCGACACGAGGTCGACGATCCGGCCGTCCTCGATGAACTCGCAGTCGTAGAAATAGCGGTAGACCATTCCGGCCATCCTCGCCCACGGCCGGCCGGCGGCGCCCGGCGGGGCCCGGGTGCGACCCACGGCCGGTCCGTCGCGGACCAGCGCCGACCTGCGACCGGGAGCCGGCGCAGGGAGTACGCCGCAGCTCGCGACGGTCACGGAAGTGCTTCGAGGGGTGTACAGCAAGCGACCGGACCGTCATGATCTGATGTGTACCGCTACCGGACGCCGAATCGGTGTCAGTTCACCTTGTCAGGGCCATCAGGTTCACCCGGTGAGCGATTGTGTGGTCCATGACCGGGAGGGGTTGGGCCGTGGAGATGCGCCTGCCGGAGCCGGGTGACGCGCTCACGGGTGTCGAGATGTTCGCCGGGTTGGAGCCCGAGGTGCGCCAGCGCGTCATCGCGGCCGCCGTCCCGCGCACCTACCGCAAGGGTCAGTTGCTCTTCGTGGAGAACGACCCGGGCGAGTCGCTGATCGTGCTGCGCCGCGGCGCGGTCGCCGTCTTCCGCACCGCGCCGACCGGCGAGCGGGCGGTGCTGTCGGTGATCCGTCCGCCGGACGTGCTCGGCGAGGTCTCCCTGCTCGACGCCTCCACCCGGTCCGCGTCGGCCGAGGCCATCGAGGACTGCGCGGCGCTCGCGCTCTCCCGGGGCGCGTTCATGGAACTGGTGCACTCCAACCCGCGCATCCTGGACGCGGTGATGCGCTCGCTGGGCGGCCTGATCCGTCGGCTCACCGAGCAGAACGCCGACCACGTCTTCCTCGACCTGCCCGGCCGGGTCGCCAAGACACTGGTCCGGCTGGCCGGCGAGAGCCAGGCCCCGATGATCACGATCGAGCTCAACCAGAGCCAGCTCGCCGAGATGGCCGGCGGTTCCCGGCAGAGCGTCAACCAGGCCATCGGCTCCTTCGCCAGCCGGGGCTGGCTGCGGACCGAGGGGCGCCGGATCGTGGTCACCGACGTGGCCGCGCTGCGCCGCCGCGCCGGCATGAACGACCGCTGAGTGCGCCGCCGCGGTGCCGGCATGAACGACCGCTGAGCCGCACCTCCGCCGCACCGGCCTGAACGACCGCTGAGCCGCGTCGACGGGCCGCGCACCTCGACACGACACGGCCGGGTCACCCGTGGGCGGCCCGGCCGTGTCGTCGCGTCACCGACGCGTGGTTCAGACTCCGGAGCTGCCCGGGCCGGCCCACTTGTCCGGGCCCTTGCCGTCGCCGCCCGGGCCGTGGGACTGCTCGCTGACGATGCCCTCGGCCTGGAGCGTGGCGAGCGTGGCGGCGTCGACGTCCACCGACTCGCCCGCGGAGTGGTTGACCCCGTTGCCGTCGGTCCAGTCGCTCTCCAGCTTGACGTACACCATTGACCTGTCCCCCTCTGGTCGCTGATCGAAGATGTGGCGGACTGAATGTAGTCCGTCGGACCCTTGGTGGACTGTCCACAAGCCAACAGGCCGGTACCTGACAGCCGCGCGGGCGGTGATACTCCCTGTGACGGGACGACGGGGGGCGTCGGCCCGGATCGCCATGGAGGGTGTGTCATCGCCGCGCAGTGTGGGCGCTGTGGACGCACGGCCGCCGACGGTGACCGCTTCTGCGGTGGCTGCGGTGCCGAGCTCGGTGCCGTCTGCCCGCACTGCCTGCGCCCCCTCGCCTCGGACGTCACGTTCTGCACGTCGTGCGGGTCGCCCCGGCCGGGCGCGGACCGGCCGGTCGCCGTCGCGCCGCAGGAGGATCGCCGCCGGGTGAGCGTGCTCTTCGTCGACCTCATCGACTTCACCCCGTACGTCGAGCGGGCCGACCCGGAGCAGGTCCGCGGCATGCAGACCGGCTTCTTCTCCGCGGCCCGCCGGGTCGTCGGCCAGTACGGCGGGGTGGTGGAGAAGTACATCGGCGACGCGGTGATGGCACTGTTCGGCGCCCCGATCGCCACCGAGACCGACGCGCTGCGCTGCGTCCGGGCCGGGCTGGAGCTGCAACGGGTGCTCACCCGGTTCGCGCCGACCGGCAGCACCGAGATGCGGTTCCGGGTGGGGGTGGCCACCGGGGAGGCCCTTGTCGACGTGGCGGCCGCCCGCGACGGCGGGCAGGCGATCGTGGCCGGCGACGTGGTGAACACCGCCTCCCGGATGCAGTCGGTCGCACCACCGGGCGGGGTGCTGGTGTGCGGCACCACGCACGCGCTGACCAGGGACACGATCCGCTACGAGGAGCAGCCCCCGGTCACCCTGCGCGGCCGGTCGTCGCCGACCGAGGTGTGGCTCGCGCTGTCGCCGCTGCGTCGCCTGCCGACCGACCGGGAGCCGGACACCACGCCGCTGGTCGACCGCGAGCACGAGCTGGGCATGCTGGTCAACGCGCTGCACCGGTCGCTGCGCGACCGGCTGCCGCAGGTGGTGACGATTTTCGGCCGGGCCGGCATCGGCAAGAGCCGGCTGCTGCGCGAGCTGTACCGGCACACGGGCCGGCTGGTCGACGAGCCGCTGACGTGGCGGACGGGGCGCTGCCCGCCGTTCGGGGAGAACGTCACGTTCGCCGCGCTGGCCGACATCGTCAAGACCGAGGCCGGCATCCTGGACACCGACCCGGCCGCCAGCGCGGCGCAGCGGCTGGCCGCCGCCGTGAGCGAGCTGATCGGTCCGGGCGAGCGGGACCGGGTGGTGGACGCCCTGCGCCCGCTGGTCGGGCTGCCCGGCACGCCGCTGCCGGCGGAGGAGGCCGAGTCGTCGTGGCGACGGTTCCTGCTGGCGTTGGCCGCCCGCCGCCCCACCGTGCTGGTCTTCGAGGACCTGCACTGGGCCGACGACGCGATGCTGCGCTTCGTGGAACTGCTCGGGGCGGCGGCCCGCGAGGCGCCGCTGCTGCTGCTCTGCACCGCCCGCCCGGAACTGGTCGACCGGGACCCGAGCTGGGCCGGGACCATCACCGGCTCGGTGACCATCACCCTGCCGCCGCTGCGCGACACCGGCATCGCCGCCCTGTACGCGCACCTGTTCGGCCAGGCGGCGTTCTCCGCCGACATGCTGACCCCGCTCATCGAGGTGGCCGGCGGCAATCCGCTCTACGCGCACGAGTACGTCCGGATGCTCATCGAACAGGGCGCGCTGCGCCAGTCCGGGCGGGGCTGGTCGCTGGACAAGCAGCTCGAACTGACCATGCCGGAGAGCGTGCACGCGGTGATCGCCAACCGGGTGGACCTGCTGGACGCCAAGGACCGCTCGGTGCTGCTGGCGGCCTCGGTGGTCGGGGTGCAGTTCTGGCCGGGCGCGGTGGCCGCCGCGCTGGGGCAGCCGGTCGAGTCGGTCGAGCGTGCGCTGCGCCGGCTGGAGCAGCGCGACTTCGTGCACGAGCAGGCCGCGTCAACGATGGCGGGGCAGGCGGAGTTCCGGTTCCGGCACGTGCTGGTGCGCGACGTCTGCTACCAGCGGCTGCCGCGCACCGAGCGGGTGGCCCGGCACGAGCGGGCCGCGGACTGGCTCGACGCGCTGTCGCACAGCCGCGACACCGACCTGGCGGAGGTGCTCGCCCACCACCGCTGGGCGGCCCACGAGATCGCCCGCTCGCTCGGTATGCAGGTCCGCCGGTACGCGGGGCCGGCGCGGCAGGCGCTGCACCGGGCGGCCCGCCGGGCGTACGCCCTGCACGGGCTGGACGCGGCGGCGAGCCACGCGGGTCGGGCGCTGGGCCTGGCCGACGACAGCGACCCGGTGGGGCGGCTCCAACTGGAACTGCTCAGCACGGAGATCTCGTTCTACCGCGACGGCAACGCGTTCCTCTCCGGCGGCGGACCGGAGCAGGTGCACGCGCTGGCGGACCGGCTGTCGGCGCACGGCGACGACGCGTGCGCCGCACGGGCGTGGACGCTGCTCGGTCAGGCCGCCTGGTTGCGCGCCGACCGGGGCGACGCGCTGGCCTGCCTGGATCGCGCGGTCCAGTTGTTCGAGCCGTTGCCGGACAGCCCGCAGAAGGCCGACGCGTACGCCGAGCTGGGCCGCCTGCACATGCTCAACTACGAGCGCGACCCGGCCGTGTCGGCGGCGGACACCGCGGCGGAGATCGCGGAGCGGCTGGGCCTGACCGAGACGCGCACCAACGCGCGGATCACCGCGGCCACCGCCCGCTACCAGGCCGGTGACCGGGTCGGCCTGGACGAGCTGCACGCGATCGTCGAGTTCGGCCGCGCCGGTCAGCTGCTCGCGCTGCCCCGGGCCACCCAGAACCTGGCCTGGGCCATCCGCGAGGAGGGCGACTGGCTGCGCTCGAACGCCCTGCTCTCGGCCGCGCCGGCGCGTACGGCCAGCGGCCAGACGCTGACCACCAGCTATTCGGCGGAGGCGATGCGGGCCTGGTTCGAGGGTGACTTCGGCCGGTTGCTCGCCGCGGCGGAGGCGTTCGTGGACACGCCGACCGGCAGCTGGGACATGCAGGTACGGGGGTTGCGCTGCTGTCTGCTGGTGCTCCGCGACGACGAGGATCCGGCCGACCTGGCCGACGCGCTGACCACCGCGCGGCGCAGCGGCTTCCACCGCCTGCGGTGGACGATGCTGAGCATGGCGGCGCTGTGCCGGGCACTGCAGGGCCGCGACGCCGAGGCGGCGGAGCTGATCGACGAGCTGGACCGGTCCTGGTCGGCGGTGCCGGCGCTGGCCAGCGGGGAGTGGATCGCCGCCGCCGCGTACGCCGCCGCCCTGGCCGGGCGGGACACCGCCGTGCGGGTCCGGGCGATGCTGGACCGGGTCGGGCATCGCACGCCGTGGTCGGAGGCGGCGCTGCGGACGGTGACGGCGGCGGTGGCGGCGGCCGACGGCGACCACCGGCGGGCGGCCGAGCTGCACCTGGCCGCCGCCGAGACGTACGGGCGGATCCCGGACGTCAGCGACCGGGTGCTGGCGTTGGCGCTGGCGGCGGCGGAGCTGACCCGCGCCGGCGACCCGGCGGGCGCCCGGGAGCCGCGAGCCGAGGTCCGCACCTTCGCGCTGCGCAACGACGCCCCGGGCCTGCTGGCGCTGGCCGGCCGGCCGATCAGCCCGACCGGGCCGGCGGTCGCGTGTTGAGCAGGCTCACCCGGCTCGGCGGCTAGGGAGCCTCAGCCGCTGACCCGACTCAGGCGGCGACTGGCGTCTTGAGTTTCTGCGCGTAGATGTCGACGTACTCCCGGCCGGAGAGCTCCATCAACTCGTACATGACCTCGTCGGTGACCGCGCGCTCGACGAACCGGTCGCCGGCCAACCCCGCGTAGCGGGAGAAGTTCAGGGGCGCGCCGAAGCGGACCCGCACCTGGCCGACCCGTGGGAGGAGCCTGCCGGGCGGCTGGAGTTCGTCGGCGTTGAGCATCGCCACCGGCACCACCACCGCGCCGCTCTCCAGGGCCAGCCGCGCCACACCGGTCTTGCCCCGGTAGAGCCGCCCGTCCGGGGAGCGGGTGCCCTCCGGGTAGATGCCGGCCACTCCTTGAGCGCGCAGCACCCGCAACTGGGTGTCCAGGGCGGCGCGGGCGGCCTGACCGCCGGAGCGGTCCACCGGGATGGTCCCGGTGCCGACGAAGAACATCTTCATGAACCAGCCCTTGATCCCCTTGCCGGTGAAGTACTCCGCCTTGGCCACGAAGGTGACCCTCCGCGCAACGATCAACGGGATGAAGATCGAGTCGAAGAAGGAGAGGTGGTTGCTCGCCAGGATCACCGGGCCGGTCGCCGGCACATTGCGCAGGCCCTCCACCTGCGGGCGGAAGATCAGCTTGAGCAGCGGACCGAGGAGCACGTATTTCAACAGCCAGTAGAGCACCGGTGTCCTTTCCGTGGTGTGCCCGCGACAACACCATGCCCGGGAGCGCCGCCGTCGCTGACGAGCCTACGAAGCCTCAGCTCTACCCACAACGGACGAACGACCGCTTCGATCTCGTCAGGTGCTCGGGGCCTCGATCAAGGTCCGCCCGTGCCGGACTCGACAGGCCCGGTTCGTGACGCAGTCAGATTCCGCAGGGCGGGAAGGCACCCGGCGAAGCCACGCTGGCCACCGCAAACGACGGACCTAGTCCTGAGGCCAGACACGTGCCCGGCCTCACGACCAAATCCGACATCCGCTGAGCACGGTCCGCCGTCAGGCGTCCGGCCGCTCCGGTTTAGGACGATGCCGTCGTCGTTGGATCACAGCAGCGAGTTCACGCAGGAAGACAACGACGAGTCCGACGCTGGAGGGCACCGCGATCCAGGCACGCCAACCTCCCTCGCTCACGATGCCGGGCAACAGGATCACGGTGAAAAGGAGCATGAGCCCCAACACCGACAGACTTCGCCCCGAGTCGCCCGAGTTCACCATTGCCAGCTCCGCCTGTAGGACGTCTGCCTGCATGAGGTTCGCGACATGCCTCTGGTCCACTTGTCCAGCACCCCGCAGAACGTGTTCCAGGGCTTCACCGCTCAGTCGTGGGTGCGATCGCGCCAGAAGCGAGGCCCTCCACCTGCGGGCGGAAGATCAGCTTGAGCAGCGGACCGAGGAGAACGTACTTCAGCAGCCAGTAGAGCACCGGTGTCCTTTCCGTGGTGGGCCCGCGACCGCGCCGGAACCCGGGAGCGCCGTCGTCGCCGACGAGCCTACGAAGCGGGCGCTCGGACCACAACGGACGGACGCTCACCACCACCGCGCGCCGGCCGCGGTCGCCAGCACGCCGAGGATGTACTCCGGTGTCTGGGCCAGCAGCGCCACCCGCCACAGACGGTTGCCCGGATCCCACCAGCGCTCCGGCAGGTAACAGCTCACCAACATCCGCACCCCGTGCACCGCCGCCATCCAGAACGGGAAGAAGATCACCCAGCCGACGATGTCGAAGACCAGATCCTTCGTCCGCTCGCCGGCGAACGCGGACACCGGGACGAGGACCAGCACGCCGGCGGCGAACACCATCCCGAACAGGATGGACCAGGCCGCACCCCGGGCGATGTGCCGCAGGGCGACGTCCTCGATCTCCTCACCCGCCAGGCCCGCTTCCTCGATCACCTCGGCGCGGCGCTCCTCGGGCGTCTTACCGTCGGCGTCGAGGAACTTCGCGACGGGACCGGCCAGCCAGCGTGTCACCGCCAGCGCCGGATCCATACCCACCCCTATTCGCCCCGCTCGCTCTTCCACCGTAGGAACTCGCGGTACAGCTCCTCTTCGCGCCTGCGCATGCGCCGGTGCAGCACCCGGGAGGCCACGAGAAGCATGCCGCCGCCGCCCAGCATCAGGTAGCCGAGGATCCGGTCGTCGGGGATCTTCGGTGCCGTGCTGAACAGCAACCCCAGCAGGGTCGAGCCCAGACCCAGGTAGAGCGCGATCCCGGGCGGTGTCTGCCGGTATTCGAGATGGTGACGGTCGGCGAACGTCTGGAACCTCGGCGGGACGTCCGGCTCCTCGTACTCCTCAGCGGTCACGTATGCCCCCTCCGTCCCCGGCGTGGAGTCGCCGCCGTCAACGATCACCGAGATCGCACGTGTCGCGCAAGAACGGACATAGGTGGCCCGCCGCGACCTGCGACAGCAGCCGTGACTTTGGAAGACGCGACACAACGCACTCCCGGAACCGGCCTCCGACGTGTCACGATTCAGAGCACGGCGTGCGTACGGGCGTCGAGGGGGCAGGGTGGCCGCGTCGGAAGGCGCGTTGAGGAGGATGTCCGGGTGTCAGCGGGTGGGGCCCGCCGGGGACGGCGGGACAACGGGCTCGACGCGAGCGAGTACGCCGTCGTCGGCGACGTCGATCCGCGCGTCGGCGAGCACCTGCTCGACGTGCTGGCCGCTGGCGGCATCGCCGCCTACCTGCAACCCTCCGCCGACCTCAACCCCGTCACCCGCACCACCACGGTTCCGGCCCGCCCGGTCGACCGGCTCTACGTCGACCGCTCGCATCTGACCACGGCCCGCGACTACCTCACCCAGCTCGCCGACGAGAGCGCCCCGGAGCAGCCGCCGGCCCGCGACGAGCCGGACATCGACGCCGAGTGGGCCCGGATCGTGGCCGGCTTCCACGCCACCTCGACCGCCGACGAGCGCCCGTGGCCGGCAGCGGAGGACGTGGACGAACGCGACGACCGGGAAACCCGGGACGAGCCGACGGCTGGTCCGCTCGCCCGCTCCGGCGCCGACGAGGCCGGGCCGACCGCCACCGACGTCCGCCGGCTGCCGTCGGCCACCGACTTCTCCGGGATCTCGGTCGGCCGGGGCACCCGCGGTGACGAGCCCTCGCTGCTGGACGGTCTGGACACCTTCGGCGCCGACCTACCCGACGACGACGAGGACGAGGGTTACCACCCGCCGCCACCCCCGCCACTGCCCCGGATCTCCAAGTACGCGGTGGTCGGCGCGCTCGCGGTGGTCGTCGGGTTCGTGCTCTTCCTCTTCCCGTCGCTGCTCCCGGTGGACCGCTCGGCGGTCATCCTGTTCGGGTTCACCGGCATCCTGGCCGGCTTCGTCACGCTGATCTGGCGCCTGCGCCCCGGCGACGAGAACGACGACGACCCGGACAACGGCGCCGTCGTCTGACTCCCGCGCCCGCCGACCGCATTCCGGGACGACGACGCCCCCGTCCGGGGCGTAACAATGGTGTAACTTACTGTCAGTAGGAATACCGCTGTACGTCACTTCCCCCGCTGACTGACCGGTTTTTCCTTGCTCGTGGCGGTCAGTCCTCTGCTGATCGGAATGCCCGAGATGCGACAGAGTTCCCTCGTGGTGGTGGCCAACCGCCTCCCCATCGACGACAGCCAAGCGCCCGACGGCGCCTGCGAGTGGCGCCGCAGCCCGGGTGGGCTGGTCAGCGCGCTGCACCCCCTGCTCCGGCACACCCCGGCGACCTGGGTCGGCTGGGCCGGAGGCACCGGGGCCGCGCCCGCCCTGCCGGACGTGGACGGCGTCCACATGCACACCGTCGCCCTCAGCCAGGAGGATCTGCGCGACCACTACGAGGGTTTCTCCAACGCCACCCTCTGGCCGCTCTACCACGACGCCGTCGAGCAACCCGAGCACCACCGTCGCTGGTGGGAGGCGTACCAGCGGGTCAACCAGCGCTTCGCCGAGGCGACCGCCGAGGTGGCCGAGCCGGGCGGCGTGGTCTGGGTGCAGGACTACCACCTGCAGCTCGTTCCCGGGCAACTGCGCGCGCTCCGCCCCGACCTGCGCATCGGGTTCTTCCTGCACGTGCCGTTCCCGCCACCGGAGCTGTTCATGCAGTTGCCCCGTCGGGCCGAACTGCTGCGCGGCATGCTCGGCGCCGACCTGGTCGGCTTCCAGCGCGCCCAGGCGGCGCACAACTTCGCCCAACTGGTCACCCGGGTGCTGGAGCTGCCGGCCACCGACCGCCGGATCGGGATCGACGACCGGGTGGTGCGCATCGGCGCCTTCCCGGTGTCCATCGACACGGCCGAGATGGCCGCCCTCGCCGCCCGCCCCGACGTTGCCGCGCGGGCCCGCCGCCTGCGCCAGGATCTCGGCGACCCCCGCCAGGTCATCCTCAGCGTCGACCGGATGGACTACACCAAGGGCATCGAGCAGCGCCTCAAGGCGTACAGCGAGCTGCTCGCCAGCGGCGACGTCAAGGTCCGCGACACGGTGCTGGTGCAGGTCGCCATGCCGAGCCGGGAACGTGTCGGGCAGTACCAGATCCTGCGCGAACGGATCGAGCGCGAGGTGGGCCGGATCAACGGCGAGTTCGGCCGGGTCGGTGAGCCCGCCATCCACTACCTCACCCAGCCGTTCGACCGGGCCGAGCTGGCCGCGCTCTACCGGGTCGCCGACGTGATGGCGGTGACCCCGCTGCGCGACGGGATGAACCTGGTCGCCAAGGAGTACGTCGCCGCCCGGGTGGACGACACGGGCGCGCTGCTGCTCAGCGAGTTCGCCGGCACGGCCGCCGAGCTGTCCCAGGCGTACCTGGTGAACCCGCACGACCTGGAGGGGCTCAAGCAGGCGCTGCAAACGGCGCTGCGCGCCAGCCCCGCCGACGTCACCGAACGCATGCGGGCCATGCGCGCCCACCTGCACCAGCACGACATCCGGGCCTGGGCGCGCTCCTACCTGAGCGCGCTGGACGAGCACGGCGCTCTGGTCGGCCGCCTCACCAGCGCCGACGGCGCCCCCCTGGTGCCGCGCCCGGCGACCCGGGCCACCTCCGCGACGCAGCACGCCGGCGGCTGACCGGCGCGACCGCTCACCGCGAGGCGGGCTCCTTCTCCAGCCAGTCCAGAATCGCGTCGATCGGCTCGGCCCAGCGCGCGTCGAGCATCAGATCGTGCCCCATGCCCGGAAAGAGCAGCGGAGCCGAACCGTACCGGCGGGCGATCCGCGTCAACGTCGACGCCGGCACCACCCGGTCGTCCGGGCTGCCCAGCACCAGGACCGGCGGCGTGCCCACGGCCGGCTCGGCCTCCGGCTCGCCCAGCAGCGCCCACTGCGCCCGCCGACCGGCCCGACCCAGCCGCGCCACGTACCGCCGAGCCTCCTCGTCGGGCAACTCGCGGCTGAACAACTGCGTGCGGCTGAGCCGCAGCGGCCCGCCGAACACCGCCGGCAGCGTCCCGGCCGGGTTGCGGCGCACCGCCGCGGAGAGCACCCCCCAGCCGCCGAAGACCGGCGCCACCAGCACCGCGCCGCGCGCCGGGTAGCGCGCCAACGCGTGCGCCACCACGAGCGCCCCGGCGCCGTGCCCCACCAGCACCGCCTGGCGCGGCAGGCTCGCGGCCACCTGGACCACATCGTGGGCGTACGCGCGCAGCGTCGCCTCCGGCGCCGGCTCGCTGCCGCCGTGCCCCCGCAGGCTCAGCGCGTACGCCGGAAAGCCCCGCGACGCGGCGTGACCGAGCCAGTGCTCGGCGAACGCCCACGCGCCGTGCCCGAACCCGGGAACGAACAGCAGCGGAGGACGCCCCTCTTCCACCTCGGGAACGGCGCTGAGCACCTCGCGTCGCGCCGGCCGGACCGGCCGGGACCACTCCCGGCCCCGCATGATCCGCAGCTCGGTCACTGAACTCGCCTTCCGTTCGCGACTGCGGGGCTCGCAAGCTCACTCGTCGCGCTCACTTGGCCTCCAGGTCGTGCAGGGCGCGCTGGACGGCGCGCAGGTAGTCGGCGTGCCCGACCTCGAACCAGTGCCGGCTGCTGTCCTTGACCTGCCCCGAGTAGCGCTCCCCGGCCCGGTCGCGCACCCGCTGCGCGAACGCCGCGGCCCGCTCGGGCCGGTCCCGGCGGGCCCGCAACAGCCGGGCGAAGAGCACCGTCTGCCAATGCGCCAGGGTGAACATCCCGGAGTCCGGTTGCACGAGGCCGGCGACCGCCAGCGTGGGGTGCCCCGGCGTGAAGGCGTTGAGCCAGAGCGTGGGCCGGCCCGTGCCGGCGCTGTCGCCGAACACCGACGCGTCGAGGAACTCGAACCGCGGCAGGTAGCCGGTGGCGAAGATGACCAGGTCCGGGTCGATCTCGCGGCCGTCGGCCAGCTCCACGGCGTACGGGCGGAAGCGGGCCAGGTCGGGCACCGGGCCGATCCCGCCGTGGCCCACGTAGTAGACGAGCTGGCTGTTGGCGATCGGGTGCGTCTCGTACACCCGGTGGTCGGGCTTGGGCAGGCCGAAACGGGTCAGGTCGCCGACGGTCAGGCGCAGCGTCCAGTGGTAGAGCCACTGGCGGACCCGCAGCGGCACCCGCAGCGCCAGCAGGGCGTCGTTGACCTGGTCGGCCGGGCGCCCGAGGACGTACTTCGGGGCGTACCAGTAGCCGCGCCGGGTGGAGTGCCAGCACCGCGACGCCTGCTGGGCGGCCTCGACGGCGATGTCACAGCCGGTGTTGCCGGCGCCGACCACCAGCACCCGCTTGCCGCGCAGCTGCGCCGGGTCCTTGTAGGACGACGCGTGCATGATCTCGCCGCGGAACTCCTCCAGCCCCTCGTAGCGGGGCAGTTTCGGCGACCAGTTGTGCCCGTTGGCGATCACCACGGCGGCGTATCGGGAGGTGCGCTCCGGCCCGTACCCGCCGGTGGAGCGGGTGGTCACGTCCCAGCGGTCCCCCTCGGCGGGCTCCACCCGGATCACCTCGGTGCCGAACCAGACGTGCGACCGCAGGTCGAAGTGGTCGGCGTACCGTTCGAAGTACGCCAGGAGCTGGCTGTGGTGCGGGTAGTCCGGCCACGAGTCCGGCATCGGGAAGTCGGGGAACTGGGTGAACGGCTTCGACGACAGCAGATGGGTGCTCGCGTACACCGGGCTGCGGTCGTGTCGCCAGTTCCAGGCGCCGCCGACGCCGGTCTCCCGTTCGTAGCAGTCCACCCCGAACCCGTGCTCGCGCAGGTTCTTGATGGCCGTCAGGCCGCTGGCCCCGGCCCCGATGACGCAGACCGTGTCGCCCCGGTCGGAGAGCGGACGGCCGTCGGGGCTCTGCGCGGACGGGGTCGCATCCGGGTCGGGCCGGCCGTGGTCGGTGGAGGTGGACACCGGGACATCTCCTTTTGTGCGGCACGGGTGCCGGTCGCCGCGAAATCCTCTCCACATCGGAGCCGGATGTCCAGCCCTGGCGCGGACCGATCGGCGGGTACCGGCCGGTGGGGGTCAGCCGGCGGTGGGCAGCAGCAGGTCGACGAGGACCGGGAAGTGGTCGCTGGCCCGGCGGGTCTGCGGGGTGTCCACCACGTCGTAGTCGACCACGCTGATCCGGGGATCGACGAAGAGCGCGTCGATGCGGCGGCGCGGGTCGGCGCACGAGTAGGTGAGCCGGTCCGCCCGGTCGGCCGCGATCGCCGCGTCGGTCAGGCCACGCGCCACAGTGGTCCACGCCGGCCCGTCCGGACCCTCGTTCAGGTCGGCCCCGGCCACCACCGGGCTGCTCGCCGCGTCCAGCCCGCGCCGGAACTCGGCGGCCTGCGCGGGCCGCTCGGTCGGGTCGGTGGACAGGTGCGATCCGGCGAGGGTGAACCGGGCGTCGCCGACCCGGCAGTCGGCGTACGCGGCGCCGCGCAGGTGTCGGCCCGGGGTCAGCGGAAAGCGCTGGCAACGGGTGCCGCGCACCTGCACCCGCAGGCTGGTCAGCAGCAGGTTGCCCAGGGCGGGCAGACCCCCGGCGGCCACCACCAGGCCGAACGACTCGGCCAGGGTGGCGGACTTCTGCCGCCACCGGAACCGGCGCGGGCCCTCCTGCACGATCACCACGTCCGGCCTCGCGGCCCGGACCACCGCCGCCAGCGCGGCGGTGTCGTCGCGCTGGCCGTGGATGTTGTACGACACCACGCGCAGCGGTACGCCGGCAGCCTCACCCATCGCCGAGGGCCTCAGATCCGGCGGGCCAGGTCGGCCGCACCGATCACCCCGGCGCTGTTGCCCAGCTCGGCGGGGAGCACCTCGGCCACCGGCAGGCGCCCCCGCTGGGCGAGCGCGTCGAGGTACGAGCGGCGCGTCGGGCCGAGCAGCAGGTCACCGGCGTCGATCACGCCGCCGCCGACGACCAGGGTCTGCGGGTCGAGGATCTGCGCCATGTCGGCGAGGCTGGTGCCCAGCCACCGGCCGATCTGCGCGAACGCCTCGGCGGAGACCGGGTCGCCGCCCTGCGCGGCGGCGGTCACCATGTGGCCGGTGATCGCCTCGGCCTCGCCGCCGGCCAGGTCCAGGAGGGCCGCGGCCCGCTGCGGTTCCTGCCGGGCGCCCGCGCGGGCGAAGCGGACCAGGGCGCTGCCGCTGGCGTACTGCTCGATGCAGCCCAGCCGCCCGCAGCCGCACTGGTGCCCGTCCGGCACGGCCAGCATGTGGCCCAGCTCCGCGGCGACGCCGTGCGCGCCGCGCATCAGCTCGCCGCCGAGCACGATGCCGCCGCCGACGCCGGTGCCGATGGTGAACATGATCATGGAGTCGTCGGCGTCCCGGGCCGCGCCGTAGCGGAACTCGGCCCAGGCGGCCACGTTGGCGTCGTTCTCCACGATCACCGGCAGGCCGACGGCGGTGCTGACGTACTCGCGCAGCGGCTCGTCACGCCAGGCCAGGTTCGGAGCGAAGAGCACTGTCGAACGGGTGGCGTCGATCCAGCCGGCCGCGCCGATCCCGACGGCCTCGATCGTCCGCCCGGCTGCCAGCTCGCCGACCAGCTCGATGATGACGTCGCGGGTCTTGGCGACGTCATCGGCGGGAGTGTCCCGTCGGCTCTGCACGAGAACCGTGCCGGTGTCGTCCACGACACCGCCGGCCACCTTCGTGCCACCGACGTCGACTCCGATGGTCAGCGTCACCGCTGCCGCTCCCCTCTGCTGTGCTGTCCGGTCCGCGCGCGCCGATGACGCGCCGGTCCGGATCGCGATGTCCCGCGCTCAGGCGCCGCCGCCCGGCGCGTCCGCGCCGGTGTCGTCGGACGCCCGCGACGCGGGCACCACGGGTCGGCTGGTCGGCGCCGGCGCGACCACCGACCCGGCGTCGTCGACGGGTGCTGCGGTGGCCGGGGCGGGTGGGTCCGCCGTCCGGGTGGCGACCGACCAGACATCCCGCTCCGGCGCCGGCTGAGAATCATGCCCGGTGCGGGTGGCATCGCGCCACACGTGCTCGTCGTCGGTCTCGGCGGACCGCTCGGCCGGGGCGAAGGGTGCGGCCTCGTCGTCGCTGCTCGCGGCGGACGTCGGCTGCGCCGGCGCGGACGGCTGCGGTGCGGTCGCCGGGGGTGGCTCCGGCGGCGCGAACGCGCGGAGCAGGCTGGCCACGCCGGCCGCGAGGTCTCCGGCACCGGTGGCCAGGCGTTCGGCGAATTCCGGACTCGGGTCACGCAACGCGGCGATGCCACGACAGACCGGGCAGACACAGCATTCGGCCGAACCGGTGGCGAAACCACCACCGCCGTGGGCGCCGCCGCCCGCAGCGGCACTGTGACCGAGGACACCGGCCAGCATCCCGCCCAGCGGGCCGAACGCGCCGCCCACCGACCCGCCGGAGGCCAGTCGTGCCCCCGCGAGCAGGGTGGCGACCAGTCGCTCCGCCTCTTCCCGGGCCGAACCCGGATCCGTTCCGCCCACCCTCGGCTCCTCTACCCTGCCGCCGGACGCGTCACTGCGCCGCACCGGGTGCTTCTACCCGGCGCTTGAGCTGCTTCAACGCGGTGTCCATGATCATCTTCTCGGCCTTGCGCCGAAACATGCCGAGCATCCCCACCGACAGCTCGACCTCCAGCGTGTACGTCACAGTGGTGCTCCCGTCCGGGTTCGCCACCAGGTCGTACGAGCCGCGCTGGCTCTTCTGCATCTTCGAGGGGGCGAGCAGGTGCCATTCGACGCGGGACAGGTCCTCGGCGTACTCGTAGGCGAGCACGTACTCGTCGGCCATCACCCCGGCGTCGATGGCGAACCGCACCTGGCTGGCGTAGCCGTCCTCGTACTCCTCGATCACCTCGGCGTGGCGCACCGCCTCGGTCCACTCCGGGTAGCTCGGAAAGTCGCAGATGACCGCCGCCACCCGGTCCGGTGACGCGCCGATGATGATCGACTGGGTGGAGGAGTCCGCCATGGGGGGAGGCTACCCGGCGGGTCCCGCCTGCACGCCGCGCCGCCCCCGCCGGGTAGGTTTCGACAGAGCCGAAGACCGTGGATGGGCAGCGGCCGGCCAGTGCGAGCACGAAGGAGTGCAGGTGCGCGAGTTCTCCGTTCCGCCGATCGTCACCGTTGGCGACGCGGCCAACCTCACCGATCCGGTCTGGGAAAACGCCGAGGCCGCGCCGGACACCGTCCAGTTCGCCCGCGCCACCCGCTCGGCCGACGGCAGCGGCACGACGTGGGCCGAGGTGACCTGCCTGGCGTTCCGCGACGAGGTGGTGGCGGTGGCCCGGGGGCTGATCGCCGCCGGCGTCTCCCCGGGCGCCCGGGTCGCGCTGATGAGCCGGACCCGCTACGAGTGGACGCTGCTCGACTACGCCATCTGGACGGTCGGCGCGGTCACCGTGCCGATCTACGAGACCTCCAGCGCCGAGCAGGCCGCCTGGATCCTGGCCGACTCCGGCGCGGTCGCCGCCGTGGTGGAGACCGACGCGCACGCCGACCTGGTCGCCGGCGTCCGCGACCGCCTGCCCGAGCTGGTCCACCTCTGGCAGATCGACAGCGGCGGGGTCGACGAGCTGGTCACCGCCGGCGCCGCCGTCGAGCTGGCCGAGGTCGAGCAGCGCCGCAAGGCCGTCCGGGCCAGCGACCTGGCCACGATCATCTACACCAGCGGCACCACCGGCCGCCCCAAGGGTTGCGTGCTCACCCACCGCAACATGTACGCCGACATCGCCAACGCGGTGCCGGTGCTGCCGAACCTGTTCAACGCTGGCGCGGCCACCCTGCTCTTCCTGCCGCTGGCGCACGCGTTCGCCCGGCTCATCCAGATCGGCGTGGTGCAGGCCCGGGCCACCCTGGCGCACTGCGCCGACACCAAGAACCTGGTCGGCGAGCTGCAGGAGTTCCGCCCCACCTTCGTGCTCTCCGTGCCACGGGTGTTCGAGAAGGTCTACAACGCGGCGAAGCAGAAGGCCGAGGCCGACGGCAAGGGCGGCATCTTCGCCCGCGCCGAGCAGGTCGCCATCGCGTACAGCGAGGCTTTGGAGACCCCGCGCGGGCCCGGCCTGGCGCTGCGCGCCCAGCACGCGGTCTTCGACCGGCTCGTCTACCGCAAGCTGCGCGCCGCGCTCGGCGGGCGGTGCCGCGACGCCATCTCCGGCGGCGCGCCGCTGGGCCCCCGGCTCGGACACTTCTTCCGGGGCGTCGGCGTGACGATCCTGGAGGGGTACGGGCTGACCGAGACCTCGCCCGCCGCCGCCGCGAACCTGCCCACCGGCACCCGGATCGGCACCGTCGGCCGGCCGCTGCCCGGCGTGACCGTCCGGATCGAGGACGACGGCGAGATCCTGATCTCCGGCGACCTGGTCTTCCAGGGCTACTGGCACAACGAGGCGGCGACCGCGGAGGCTCTCAGCGCCGACGGCTGGTTCCGCACCGGCGACCTGGGCCAGCTCGACGCCGACGGCTACCTGAGCATCACCGGCCGCAAGAAGGAGCTGATCGTGACCGCGGGCGGCAAGAACGTCGCCCCCGCGGTGCTGGAGGACCAGGTCCGCGCCCACCCGCTGATCAGCCAGTGCGTCGTCGTCGGGGACGCGAAGCCGTTCATCGGCGCGCTGGTCACCATCGACGAGGAGGCGTTGCCGACGTTCCTCGCGAGCGCCGGACTGCCCCCGGACACCCCGGTCGAGAAGCTGCGCGAGAACGAGGGCCTGCGCGCCGAGGTCCAGTCCGCGATCGACACCGCGAACCAGTCCGTGTCGAAGGCCGAGGCGATCAAGGTCTTCCGGATCCTGCCCCGCGACTTCACCGAGGCGACCGGTGAGCTGACCCCGTCGCTGAAGGTCAAGCGACAGGTCGTCCACAAGACGTACGCGGCGGAGATCGCCGACATCTACCGCAGCTGACTACCATCCGTCACGTGCCCGCATCCGCATCCGCCCCACCACATCCGCATCCCCTCGCCGCGGCCGCCCGCCTGGTGATGCTGGCGCTGGTCGCGATCCTGACCCTGTTCGCCACTCGCGACGTCACCCAGCTGTGGTGGATCGCGCTGCTGGCGGTCGCCGGAGCGCCCTCCCTGCTCGCCCCGCAGCACCGGCTGATCGGGCCGCTGAGCCGGGTGGCCGAGGTGGTGGTGCTGGGGCTGGCCGCGAGCCAGGTCGCCGCTGTCGCGTCGATCGGCGGCACGGTCGACGGGCTCGGCGCCTCGGCGGTACTGCCCTACCTGGCGGTGCCGGTGACCGTCACCGCCCTGCGCCGCCGCTTCCGCGAGGGCGCGGCGCTGCTCGCGGTGACCGCCGGCACGCTGCTGGTCAGCGGCGCCTTGACCCAGGTCGACGGCGGGCGTCAACTCGGCCAGGTCGGCTACCTCGCGGTCTGCGCGCAGTGGCTGATCCTCGCCGCGCTCGGGCTCTACGCCGCCGGCACCCTGCACCGGGTGATGGCCGTCCGCGCCGACGGCAAGCCCCAGCCGTACGCCGAGGCGACCCGGCTGTTGACCCAGCTGCGGACGGTGGCCCGGCAACTGCCGGGGGCGACCCTGGACCCGGGCGGCATCTCCGAGCACCTGCTGGAGGAGCTGCGCACGGTGGCCCGGGCGGACCGGGGCGCGGTGCTGTCGGCCAGCGGCGGGGGCCGGCTCGTGGTGCTCGCCCAGGCCGGGGTGGACCGGGTGGACTGGGAGACGACCCTGGACGCGGACTCGGCGATCGCCGACGCCTGGGCCAGCCAGCAGGCCACCACGGCCGCCCGCTCGCAGTCGCGCTCCCACCGGGGTGGGGACGTGTCGGCGCTGATCGTCCCGCTGGTCGCCGGGGTGCGCACGGTGGGGCTGGTGGTGCTGGAGGCGGACGTCGCGCAGGCGTACCCGCCGCCGGTGGTGTCCCGGGTCACCGGGCTGACCCAGCCGGCCGCGCTGCGGCTGGAGGCGGCTCTGCTGTTCGACGAGGTCCGTTCGCTGGCCACCAACGAGGAGCGTCAGCGGCTGGCCCGGGAGATCCACGACGGGGTGGCGCAGGAGCTGGTGATGGTCGGCTACGGCATCGACAACGCCCTGGCCACCGTCTTCGACGACGCGGACGAGACCGCCGAGGCGCTGCGTACGCTGCGCGGCGAGGTGACCCGGGTGATCACCGAGCTGCGGCTGAGCCTGTTCGAGCTGCGCAGCGAGGTGGACCGGCAGGGCGGCCTGGCCGCGGCGATCGCCGAGTACGCCCGGACGGTGGGCGCCTCGGGCGGCTTGCGGGTGCACCTGTCGCTGGACGAGTCCACCGCGCGCCTGCCGGCGGCCACCGAGGCCGAGTTGCTGCGCATCGCGCAGGAGGCGGTGACCAACGCCCGCAAGCACGCCGGAGCCTCGAATCTCTGGGTCACGTGTGAGGTGGACCCCCCGTACGCTCAAATTGAAGTGTCGGATGACGGTCAGGGGATGGCTGACCAGCGCCCCGACGGACGGTACGGTCTTGCGATCATGGCCGAGAGGGCGGAACGTATCCGGGGCCGGTTGGAGATCAGGCCGCGGCAACCCAGCGGCACGACCGTGGCGGTGGTTCTCGGCACCTCGTCCCGGCGCGACAACGTGCGCGACAGCGCAGCACCAGAAGGGGAGTAACCCGAGGATGACCACAAGTCCGACACCGGCCACCCGCACCAAGGTTCTCCTTGTCGACGATCATGACCTGATTCGCAAGGGCCTGCGGCACGCCTTCGAGCGCGACCGTCAGTTCGAGGTCGTCGGCGAGGCCGCGACCGCGGCTGAGGGGGTACGCCAGGCCGGCGCCCTGCAGCCGGACGTGGTGATCATGGATCTGCGGCTGCCCGACGGCAGCGGCCTGGAGGCCACCCGCGCGCTGCGCAAGTCCAGCGCGTCGATGGGCATCGTGGTGCTGACCATGTACGCGGGCGACGACCAGCTCTTCGGCGCCCTGGAGGCCGGCGCGAGCGCCTTCGTGCCGAAGACCGCCCCGGCCGACGAGGTGGTGGCCGCCGCGCGGCACGCCGCCTCCTCGCCCAGCGCGTTCACCGCCGCCGACCTGGCCGAGGCGATGAAGCGTCGGCTCGCCCCGTCCGGCCCGCAGCTCTCCCCCCGGGAGGGGCAGGTGCTGCGGCTGCTCGCCGACGGGATGAGCGTGGCGGGCATCGCGAAGCAGCTGTTCGTGAGCGAGTCCACCGCCAAGACGCACATCTCGAAGCTCTACGAGAAGCTCGGCGCCGCCAACCGGGCACAGGCGCTGATGACCGCGCTGCGGCTCGGCCTGCTCGAAGCGCCGGACGCCCCGAAGTTCTGACCCGCGCCCGCTCGTCGAGCGGGACACCGCGATCGAAGGTCCGTGCCGGCTCGTCGCCGGCGCGGACCTTCGTGTATCGACCGACGTCGGCGGGAATTCGGCGGCACGCTATGGTCTGGCGGGTACGTCGGGGGCAGAATACCCGCGCGGGCGACGACGCCCGCGTCGCGGACTCAAGGGGTTGAGCGCATGCAGCGGCCGGACTGGGCACCCGACACCATCGACATCGAGCGCCCGAGCGTCGCGCGGATGTACGACTACTACCTCGGCGGATCGCACAACTTCGCCGCCGACCGGGCCGCCGCGCAGGCGATGGTGGCCGCCGTCCCGGAGGCGCCGCTGATGGCGCAGGCCAACCGGGCGTTCCTGCGCCGAGCGGTCCACCACCTCGCCGAGGCCGGCGTCCGACAGTTCCTCGACATCGGCTCGGGCATTCCCACAGTCGGCAACGTGCACGAGATCGCCCAGCGCATCGACCCGGAGTCGCGGGTGGTCTATGTGGACGTCGATCCGGTCGCGGTGGCGCACAGCCGGGAGATCCTGGCTGGCAACGACCGCGCGGTGGTCGTACAGGAGGATCTGCGGCACCCGGAGCGGATCCTGGCGCACCCCGACGTCCGCAAGCTGCTCGACCTGAGCCAGCCGGTGGCCGTGATGATCGTGGCCGTTCTGCACTTCGTCTCCGACGACGACCGTCCGGCGGAGCTGCTGGCGACGCTGCGCGACGCGTTGGCGCCCGGCAGCTACCTGGTGCTGTCGCAGGCCAGCGACGACGGGCGCAGCGAGGACGAGCGCGCCGAGGCCGAGCGGGTCTACCGGCGTACCGACAGCCCGCTCTGGATTCGTAACCGGGCCGAGCTGACCGCGCTCTTCGACGGGTTCGAGCTGGTCGACCCGGGCGTCGTCTGGGTGCCACAGTGGCGACCGGACACCCCGGAGAGCGCGGAGGACGCCGAGCGCGCGGTCTTCATGGGCGGCGTCGGACGACTCGGTGACTGAGTCGCCCGGGAAGGCCACCCGCCCGGGCACCTTCGCCCGCGCGTGGGCCAAGGCGGTCTCCGGCACGAGCTACCTGCCGATGACCCAGGCTCAGCTCGAGGCCCTGCTGCACCGGCTCACCGGGCAGTTGGCCGGCGCGCTGCTCGCCGAGCCGTTCGACCTGCGGGCCGGGCACCGGGTCGGCGCCGAGTTGGTCGCCGCGCACATCGCGTCCGCGGAGGGGCTGGGTCGTACGGTCGAGGTCATCCAGCTCCGGCTCGTGCGGGACCTGGGACTGGTGGCCGAGGACGTCGAGGACCGGATGGCGCGGCTGCTGGCCGCCGTGGCGACCGGCTACGCCCGCGCGCTGCGCGACCGGACGCTCGACGAGCAGGAGTCGATCCGCCGGGCCGCCATGATGGCCCGGACGCAGGCCGAGCGGGCGCTGCGGGCCAGCGAGGCCCGGTTCCGCCACCAGGCCACCCACGACCCGCTCACCGGCCTGCCCAACCGGACGCTGTTCACCGAACGACTCACCGCCGCGCTCAACGAGCCGGGCCGGGGCGCCCAGCGCATGGGGGTGTGCTTCCTCGACCTGGACCGCTTCAAGGTCGTCAACGACAGCCTGGGGCACCAGGTGGGCGACCGGCTGCTGACCACGGTGGCCGAGCGGCTGCGCCAGGCCCTCGGTGAACACCTGGTGGCCCGCCTCGGCGGCGACGAGTTCGTCATCCTGGTGGAGGGCGCCAGCGGCACCGACGCCGTGGTGGAGGTGGCCGAGAGCGCCCTGGCCGCGGTCCGCACACCGGCGGTGGTCGACGGGCACGAACTCCAGGTCACGGCGAGCATCGGCATCGTCGAGCGGCAGGTGGCCGGGGCCACCCCCAGCGACCTGATGCGGGCGGCCGACAGCACCCTGCACTGGGCGAAGTCGGCCGGCGGGGCGCGCTGGGCGCTCTACGACGCCGAGCGCAACCGCCGTGAGCTGGCCCGCTACGCCCTCTCGGCGGCCATCCCGGCCGCGCTGGAGCGGGGCGAGTTCTACCTCGACTACCAACCCCTGACCTCGCTGCGCGACGGCCGGCTGCTCGGCGTGGAGGCGCTGGTCCGCTGGCGTCATCCGGAGCTGGGCGTCCTGCGGCCGGACAGCTTCATCGCGCTGGCCGAGGAGACCGGCCTGATCGTGCAACTGGGTGGGTGGGTGCTGGCCGAGGCGTGCCGGGAGGCGGAGGCGTGGTCGGCGGAGGGCGTCCAGGCGCCGTTCGTGAGCGTCAACCTGGCGGTCCGGCAGGTGCACCGGCCCGGCCTGGTGCAGGAGGTCCGGGCGCTGCTGCGCCAGACCGGTCTGCCGCCCGAGCGACTCCAGTTGGAGATCACCGAGAGCACGATGATGAGCAGCGCCAAGGAGCCCGTGCGCGCGCTGCGGGTGCTGGCCGATCTCGGGGTACGCATCGCCATCGACGACTTCGGCACCGGCTACAGCAACCTGGCGTACCTGCGGGACCTGCCCGTCACCGAGCTGAAGGTGGCCGGGGAGTTCGTGGCCGGCCTGCGCTCGCCGGCGGTGGGGCGTACCGACGAGCGGATCCTCGCCTCGCTGGTGTCGCTGGCACACGCGCTGGACCTGACGGTGACCGCCGAGGGGGTGGAGACCGCCGGGCAGGCCGAGCGGCTGCGGGCGATCGGCTGCGACGCCGCCCAGGGCTGGCATTTCGGCCGGCCGGCCCCCGCCGACCGCATCCTGGCCCGCATCCGTTGAACCCCCGCACCACCAGTAGACAGCGTCTACGCCCGCCTGGTAGACACTGTCTATGCGCGAGGGGGAGGCGGGCCTGCGGGCCCGACTGGTGGCCGCCGGGGTGGACCTCGTGCTGCGCGAGGGCCAGTCGGCGGTGTCACTGCGGGAGATCGCCCGCCGGGCGGGCGTCTCGCACGGCGCGCCGCGCCGCTACTTCCCCACCCACGTCGACCTGCTCTCCGCCATCGCCCGGGAGGGCTTCGCCGACCTCACCGCCCGCGTCGAGGAGACGCTGCGCGCGGCCGGCCCGGACCCGCGTACCCGCCTGGTCGCGCTGGCCCGGACGTACCTGGACTTCGCCGCGGCGCACCACGGCATGTTCGAGCTGATGTTCCGCCACGACCTGCTGGCCAGCGGTCGTCTGCGGCTGCGCGAGACGAGCCTGCCGCTGTTCACCCTCCTGGTCGACCTTGTCGCCCAGGCACGCCAGCCGACCGACGCGCCCGCCCCGGTGCTGGCCGGCGCGCTCTGGGCCAACCTGCACGGCATCGCTCAGCTCTGGGCCTGGGGCAGCCTGCCGCTGGCCACCGGCGTCACCGACGACGACACCCTCCTGCGGGCCGCGCTCGACGCGCACCTCGGCCCCGCGCCGCACTGAACCGGGAGAAGACGTGCCCCTGCTGTACGACATCGGCAAACTGACCGTCGGCACCACCCTGCGGCTGGGCTGGCGGCCCCGCGTGGAGGGGCTGGAGCATCTGCCCCGCCACGGCGGCGCCATCCTCGCCGGCAACCACCTGTCCGTCGCCGACGAGGTGTTCCTCGGCTGCCTGACGCCGCGCCACGTCACCTTCTGGGCAAAGGCCGAGTACTTCACCGGCCGAGGCCCGAGCGGCTGGCTCAGCCGGCGGATCGTCTCCGGCATGGGCGCCATCCGGGTCGAGCGCGCCGGCGGCCGGGCCGCCCTCACGGCCCTCGACGCGGCCGTGCCGGTGCTGCGCGCCGGCGGTCTCGTCGCCATCTACCCGGAGGGCACCCGGTCCCCGGACGGGCGGCTCTACCGGGGTCGGGTCGGCATGACCCGGCTCGCCCGCGACGCCGAGGTGCCGATCATCCCGGTCGGTGTGCTCGGCACCGCCGAGGTCCTGCCGGTCGACGCGCGGCTGCCCCGCCGACACCCGGTCACCCTGCGGTTCGGTCCGCCGATCCCGGTCGCCGGGCGCATCACCGGGCCCCGCGACATCCGAACGATCACCGACGAGGTGATGGCCGCGATCCAACGGCTCACCGACCAGGAGTACGTGCCCCGCTACGCCCCGCCCCGGCCGGCCCGCAGCTGAACACGGGCGGCGGTCAGCCGGCGAGCAGAGCCGCCATCCGCTGTGCCTGCGCCTCCCAGCGCCACTCCCGCTCCACCCACGCCCGGCCGGCCGCGCCGAGCTGGCGGGCCAGATCCCGGTCGGCGAGCAACCGGGCCACCCGGTCGGCGAGCTGGGCGACGTCCCGACCGCGGACCACGTACCCGGTCTCGCCCTCACGGACGGCGTCCGGGGCGCCGCCGGAGTCCCCGGCCACCACCGGCAGACCGGTCGCGGACGCCTCCAGGTAGACGATGCCCAGCCCCTCCACGTCCAGGCCGCGGTTGCGGGTGCGGCAGGGCATCGCGTAGACGTCGCCGGCCGCGTAGTGCGCCGGCAGCGCGGCCGCCGGCACCGAACCGGTGAACACCACGTCCCGCTCGACGCCCATCTGCCGGGCCAGCTTCTCCAGGGTCGCCCGGTACGGACCGCCACCGACGATCAGCAGCGCCGCGTCGGGCACCCGGCGGCGGATCTCCGGCAGCGCCCGGATCAGCATGTCCTGACCCTTGCGCGGCACCAGTCGGGACACGCACACCACCACCGGCCGGTCGGTCAGCCCCAACCGGGCCCGGACCGGCTCACCGTCCACCGTCGGGTGGTAGGTGTCCACGTCCACCCCGGGCGCCAGCCGGCGCAGGTCGGTCACCCCGTCCAGCACACGGGCCAGCCGGACGCGGGTGTACTCGCCGAGGTAGGTGGTCACGTCGACACCCCGACCGATGCGCCGCAGCGCCGGCCGGGCAGCCGCCAGCGCCGCCCAGCCGACCTCGTGGCCGTGGGTCTGCGCCACCACCCGGCGTACGCCCGCCCGGCGGCGCAGGCCGCCGGCGAGCAACCCCAGCGGGGCCGCCGCGCCGAACCACACCGTGTCGCAGTCGTACGCGCGGGCGAGGCGGGCCGCCCGGCGGGCGATCAGCGGGGTGGGCAGCAGCACCCGGGTGCGCTCGCGGATCACCTCGAACGGCTGGTCGGCGTCGAACTTCGCGGCGCCGCGCCAGCTCGACGCGTACACGACCACCGACCCGGCCGGCTGACGCACGGCGAGGTTGTGCACGAAGGACTGGATGCCGCCCGGACGGGGCGGAAAGTCGTTGGTGATCAGCAGCGTGCGGCTCATCGGCCAGCCTCCCGGGCGTACGCGCGGGCGGCGGCCATCCGCTCCACGGTGGACGGATGCGAGGCCGAGTAGAGGTATTCCCAGCGCGGCGGATCGGGGTCGCCGAGGTTGACCGAGCCGAGGCGGCGCTGCATCGACTCGAAGGCCACCGGGTCGCGGGTGAGCGCGAGCGCGTGCGCGTCGGCTCGCGCCTCCACCCGCCGCGACATCAGCGCCTGCACCGGGGTGGCGACCAGGCCGGCCACCGTGACCAGGGCGATCAGCAGCGGGAACGCGCGTGGATCGGCCACCGAGTCGACGCCGGCCAACCGCAGCAGCAGCCCCCACGAGCCGAGCAGGTAGAGCGCCACCACGGCGGCAGCGGCGCCCAGCGCCCCGGTCAGCGTGCCCACCGCCACGTCGGAGTCCTTCGCGTGCCCCAACTCGTGCGCCACCACGGCGGTCACCTCGGCGGGGGTGGCCTCGCTCAGCAGCGTGTCGTAGACGACCACCCGGCGGGTCGGCCCGAGGCCGGAGACGTACGCGTTGACCGCCCTGGTGCGCCGCGAGGCGTCGGCGACCAGCACGTCGCGCACCGGCACCCCGTCGCGGGCGGCCATGCTCATCAGCTCGGTGCGCAGCGGACCCTGCTCCATGGGGGTGAACTTGTTGAACACCGGCTCCACCAGCACCGGCAGCACGAACGAGAGCAGCACCACCAGCAGGGCCGCGCCCGCCGCGCCGAACGCCCACCACCAGCGCGGCGCGAACCGGATGACCGCGTAGAAGCCGAACAGCGCCACCGCGCCGATCACGGCGCTGACCGCGTACGACTTGAGCAGGTCGACGGCCCAGCCACTCCATCCGTTGGTGCTCAGCCCGTAGCGGGTCAGCACGCTCTGGCGCCACGCGGAGAACGGGAGGGTGAGCAGGTCGGCGACGAGCACCACGGCGAGACCGCCGAGCACCGCCCGCGCGATCCAGTGCCCGCCGAACGGCCGGCCCACCAGCTCGACCAGGCGGCTGCCCAGCGGGGTGAGGCCGAGCGCGACGGCGATCAGCAGCCCGACGGCGAGCGCGGCGTAGCTCCCGGGGCGCAGCGCGGCACGGAACGCACGCCCCTTGGCCACCTGCTCCGCCGGGAGATCGCGCAGCGCGGCGAGCTGGTCGGCGCGGGGCGCCGGTGGCCGGTGCCAGGGAATGAACAGCGCGGCGGTCACCAGCAGGGCCACCGTCAATCCGGCCAGCGTCAACAACGCCCAACCGCGCGGGGTCACCGGGGCCCGCCGTGCTCGCGTCGTACCCCGTTCATCCCGCCGCTCCTCCCGCCGTGACCGCCCATCCTATGGCCCGCGAAAAGCCCGCTTCGCCCGCGGTGTCGCGCTCCGGCGACGCTTGACGGCCGTGCGGGAACTCAGGCCACCCGGCGGACCCGGCGTGCGGCGACGTCGGGCCGCGCGGGCGCGGCCAGCACCTCGACGTCGAAGCCGGCCCGGGCGAGCACCTCGATGGCCTCGACCTCGGCGGCGACCAGCCCGGCCGCCGGGGACGTCTCGTCGAACAGGGCGGTCAGCGGGCAGCCGGAACAGCCGTCGGCCCGTTTCGCGCACCCGTCGCAGTCGATGAGCATCACGCCTCCTGATCGCTGGCGATGCGCGGTCGACGCCCTGTCGTCGTCGCCCGAGCACCGTCGGTCACATCGACGCTATCCACCGGGTACGACAGAACCGCCCGCACCGCCCCGTTGAGGGCTAGATCGACTCCAGATCAGCGAAATCGGGGTATCCCGGCCGGCCGGACACCACGACATCGCCGACCTCTTGTCGATCAAGGTGGCGCGGTAGCCCACGGGCCCCCGATCGTCGTCGATCCAATCGCCGGTCAACTGCCGGTCAAGCGCCTGTTCCCTCGACCGGGGCCGCTGCGATCGTTGCGGTACGGCCGATCCACCGCCCGACGAGGGTCCACCGACGCACCTGCCGGGCCGGGTGCAACCGGCCGTCCACGTTGATCCATCGGAGGATTCGAATGCGCGGACCATCCTCGACCACACGCTCCCGGCTCTCGGCCGTCGCGCTCCTCGCGGCCACCGCGACGGCCGCGGGCGGGCTCGTCGCCACGCCGGCGCAGGCCACCTCGGCGCTCGGCTGCAACTACCCCCGCGTCTGCTTCTGGGTGACCGGGAACCCGTACGACGGCGCCCCGCCGACCGCGTCGTTCCAGGACAACTACTACCAGACCCTCGGGTCCCGGAGCAGGGGCGCGGACTGGGTCTACAACAGCCGCAACGACGACGGCGCGAAGATCTTCTACTCCAACGGCGACTGGGTGTGCGTCTCCCCGGGCGAGCTGGCCTACCTCGAGCCGTACGGCTACGCGGTGGCCCTCGACATCATGGACTCCCCGTACTGCTCCTACTGACCGCTCGCCGGAGGTTGAAGACATGAATCCACGACGTCTCCTGGCCGCGTGCGCCGTCACGGTGACCGCAGCGGTCGGCCTGGTCGCCACACCGGCGTTCGCCGGCGGCTACTTCCAGACGAAGACGGACCTGAACCTGCGCTACTGCCAGTGGCTGAACAACTCGCAGTGCTCGGTCATCCTCACGATCCCCAAGGGCCAGTCGGTCTACCTGAACTGCTGGGCGACCGGATCGTCGGTCAACGGCGACACCGTCTGGTACAACGCGTTCTACGGCAGCGCGAACGGCATGCTCGCCGGTGACTACATGTACACCGGCCACGACCCGAACCCCGCCGTCTCCCGCTGCGGCTGACACGCGATCCGGCCGCTGGCGCTGACGCACCAGCGGCCGGATCCGTACGTCACGGGTAGTACACCCGAGGGCTGGTGAAGATGCCGTGCAACGTTCCGCTGCACGTGTAGACCTCGACCACCGCCACGGCGGAGCCCTTGAAGTTGTTCATCACGTTGACGTTGCGGCTGATCGGCCCGAATCGGCCGGTCCGGTTGAGGTCGTAGTAGATCCAGGAGGTGTTGCCGTTGTTCGTGGTCCGCAACTGCAGGTACGCCGTGCACCGGGACTGGTCCGGTGTGGCGTTCATGTAGAAGTCACCCACCACGGTCTGGTTGGAACCCTGGTACGAGATGCACGAGCTGATCGGGTAGGCCCCGGTGCAGCCGCCACCCGAGGCCGCCAGGGCCGGTCCCGGGGCGACGAGGAGCGCCGCCAGTGTGACAACCGTGCCGAGGATGGTGCCCAGCAGTCTTTTTCTCATACCGTTCGCCTGCCTTTGTCCGGTGCCCGACGGTGCCGGGCGGATGCGGACACCGTCGCCGACCGAACCTGCAGGAACCTCGCCGTATTCTTGCCCGCCCCGACAGCTCGGCCCGGGCGCGTGGTCAGGAGCGGGCGAGGCGGCGCAGCAGCGAGTCGGCGCCCAGCGGGTACGCGCCGTGCCGGCGTACGCCGTCGGCGACCTCGCGGTCGGACGAGATCACGACGACCGGGCGGCCCGCCGGCTCGGCGCGGACCAGGCGGCGGATCAGCTCGTCGGCGGTCTCGCCCTTGCGGGAGAAGAGCACCCGGACGCCGCGGGGCGCGGGCGGCAGCCCGTGCATCCGTTCGGCGCCGTCGAACACGACGGTGACCTCGTCTCCGGTCTGCGCGGCGATCCCGCCCAGCCCGGTGATGAGGCGCTTGCGCTGCTGCTCCAACGACATCTCGCCGAAGCCGCGCTTGGTGACGTTGTAGCCGTCCACCACGAGGTGCGCCCGGGGCAGGGCGAGCAGCTGGTCCAGTCGGGCCGGGTCGTCGGTGTCGCGGGCACGGGCGGCCGGGCCGGCCGGGGCGGTGCCCGGCTGCTCGGCGAACGCGTCGGCGACGAAGTCGGCGGGGAGCTTGTCCACCGGGTCGAGCGCCAGCTCCCGGCGCAGCCCGACGGCGGCCTGACCGATGGTCTCCAGCAGCAGCCAGAGGCGGGCGTCGTCGACCGAACGCGCCTCCTTGGCGCTGGCCCGGGCCACCCCGGCGGCGGCCTCGGCCTCGGCGAGCCGGGCGCGGGCGCGGCGCAGTTCGGCGTCCACGTCGGCGCTGGCGCGTGCGGCCCGGCCGCGTTCGGTGGCCAGGAGTTCGCTGGCCTTGCGCTCACGGGCCTGCGTCTCGCGCAGGGTACGGGCCAGTTGACGGGACTCCTCGCGGAGCTGGCCCAGCTCCTCGCGGACCCGCGCCAGCTCGTCGCGGAGCTTCTCGGCCTCGACCCGGGCCACCGCCCGGTCGTGTTCGGCGCGGGTGGCCCGCTGCTCGGCCTCACGGACCAGCTCGGCGACGACGGCGCTGTCCGCCTCGGCGCGGACCGCGGCGCCGCTGGCGTCGATCAGCTCCCGCCAGCCGCGGGGTCGGGCCAGGTAGGCCAGCGCGGCCACCTCGACCGGGTCGGCGGCGGCCGGCGCGGTGCCCTCGACCACGGCCGCGCCGAGGTCGCCGGCGTCGGCAAGCACCCGGGCGGTGACCCTTTGCCGAAACAGCGGGTCGGCGGTGAGCTGGGCGGCGATGGCCGGGGTGCCGAGCCGGGCCCGTCGGTTGGGGGCGAACTTGGCCACCCGGCGCAGCGGCACCGGCACCTCGTCGGCGGGCAGGGTGGGCAGCACGGTGGCGGTCAGCGCCACGATCCGCTGCCGGACCGGCTCGGGCAACGTCGGCTCCGGCTCGACCGCCGGATCGGCACCCGAATCGGCAGGTGTGTCACTGCTGTCCGGGTCGCCCACGGCACCGCCGCCCCCGACCGGATCCTCCTGCGGGAGGTGGTCGTCGTACGGCTCGGTGAGGGGCATGTGGCAAGTCTCCCACCGCGACCGGGCCCACCGCCCGGTGAGTGAGCCGATCTCTCATCCTAGCCCCATGGTGACTGCTGGGACGGCTGCGACGGGAGTGTCGGACCGGGGCGCTAGCGTGCCGCCGATGGCACAGGCGGAGTACGTCCAGGAGTCACTGGCCGGTCTCGACCCGGCGGTGGGCGGGGTGGACCCGGCCCTGCCGCTGTACGCGACGACCTTCGTGGTGGTCGACCTGGAGACCACCGGCGGCGCACCCGACGGCGGCGGCATCACCGAGATCGGCGCGGTCAAGGTGCGCGGTGGCGAGCACCTGGGCGAGCTGGCCACCCTGGTCAACCCGGGGCAGCCGATCCCGCCGTTCATCACCGTGCTGACCGGGATCACCCAGGCCATGCTGGTGCCGGCGCCGCCGATCGAGCAGGTGCTGCCCAGCTTCCTGGAGTTCATCGCCGACGCGGTGCTGGTCGCCCACAACGCCCCGTACGACGTGGGGTTCCTCAAGGCCGCCTGCGCGAAGCACGGGTACCGCTGGCCCAATCCGCGCGTACTGGACACGGCGGCGTTGGCCCGGCGGGTGCTGACCCGCGACGAGGTGCCCAACCGCAAGCTGGGCACCCTTGCCGCCTACTTCCGCACCGCCACCCAGCCCACCCACCGGGCGCTCGACGACGCGAAGGCCACCGTCGACGTGCTGCACGGGCTGATCGGCCGGCTCGGTGGGCACCGGGTGGACACCGTCGGCGACGCCATCGAGTTCGCCCGCGCGGTCACCCCGACGCAGCGCCGCAAGCGCCACCTGGCCGAAGGGCTGCCCAAGGTGCCGGGGGTCTACATCTTCCGGGCCGCCGACGACCGGCCGCTCTACGTCGGCACCTCGGGCGACATCGCCACCCGGGTGCGCAGCTACTTCACCGCCGGTGAGAAGCGCGCCCGGATCTCCGAGATGTTGGGCGCGGCCGAGCGGGTCGAGGCGGTGGAGTGCGCCCACTCGCTGGAGGCGGAGGTCCGCGAGCTGCGGTTGATCGCCGCGCACGCCCCGCCGTACAACCGGCGGTCGAAATACCCGGAGCGGATGGTCTGGCTCAAGCTGACCGACGGGCCGTACCCCCGGTTGTCGATCGTCCGGGATCTGTCCCCCACGGACACCGCCTACCTCGGGCCCTTCACCTCCCGGCGGGCCGCCGAGCTGGCCGCCGCCGGCTTCCACGACGCGGTGCCGCTGCGCCAGTGCACGCACCGGCTCTCGCTGCGCACCGTCACGCCGGCCTGCGCGCTGGCCGAGCTGGGTCGCTGCCCGGCGCCCTGCGAACACAAGATCACTCCAGAGGAGTACGACGACAGAGCAGCCGGGCCGTTCCGCACCGCGACCGCCAGCGACCCGCAACCGGTGGTGGACGCGCTGCTGGCCCGGATCGACGTGCTCGCGGCCGACCAGCGCTACGAGGAGGCCGCCGTGGTGCGGTCCCGGCTGGCCGCGGTGCTGCGCGCCACCGTGCGGATGCAGCGGCTGGCGGCGCTGACCGGGATCGTGGAGCTGGCCGCCGCCCGACCGGCCGCCCGGGGCGGCTGGGAGCTGGCCCTGGTCCGGCACGGTCGTCTGGCCGGAGCCGGGGTGTCCCCGCCCGGCGTCCACCCGCGACCCACGCTGAACGCCATCCGCGCCACCGCCGAGACGGTGTCGGGCGGGCACGGCCCGGTGCCGGCGGCCACGGCGGAGGAATCCGAGCGCATCCTGTCCTGGTTGGAGCGGCCGGAGACCCGGCTGGTCGAGATGTCGTCCGGTTGGTCCTCGCCGGCGGGCGGGGCGGGCCGCTTCCGTGACCTGCTGGCGAAGGCCGAGAGCGGGGCGTCGCACCAACTCTCGACCGAACGCTCATGACCAACTGACCGATCGGACTACGTCGACTCCCTTAGGCTGTTAGAGAAGTGCAGTCCTGCCCGTTTCGTGGGCCTGCTCCCGATCGCCCGGTCCGGCGGTCGCGGAGCCGGGGTGAGGAGGTGTCCCTCGTGGACGTCGACGCCGGACACGGCGCCGCCCTGGGGGGCGCCCTGCCGACCCGGTCTGGTGAGCTGCCCCTGACCCGCCGACTGCGGTCGTTGCTGACCTGGCCGACCACCGACTCCGACCCGGTCACGCACCTGGTCCGCACTCATCGGGGCATCCACGCGGGCACCGACCCCGCCGTGCTGCGCCGGGCGTACACGATCGCGGAGAACATGCACCGCGGCCAGTTCCGCAAGAGCGGGGAACCGTACATCACCCATCCCCTCGCGGTGGCGCAGATCTGCGCCGAGCTGGGCATGGACACCACGACCCTGGTGGCGGCGCTGCTGCACGACACGGTCGAGGACACCCGCTACACGCTCCAGGCGCTGTCGGAGGACTTCGGCGGCGAGGTGGCCCACCTGGTCGACGGGGTGACGAAGTTCGACAAGGCGTTCTACGGCAAGGCCGCCGAGGCGGAGACGATCCGCAAGATGATCGTCGCGGCCGCCAAGGACGTCCGGGTGCTGATCATCAAGCTGGCCGACCGGCTGCACAACATGCGCACGCTCGGAGTGCGCTCCGCGGCGTCCCGGGAACGGATCGCCCGCAAGACCCAGGAGGTGCTGGTCCCGCTCTGCGACCGGCTGGGCATCCAGACCCTCAAGCGCGAGCTGGACGACGTGGTGCTGCTGCACCTGGAGCCCGAGGAGCACGCCCGGCTGGCCCGGCACGTGCACGATCGGCCCGGCTGGGACTCCTACCTCGACGCGGTGGTCACACGGGCCCGGGTGGCGCTGCGCCGCAGCCGGGTCGACGCCGAGGTGAGCCCGCGCCCCCGGCACCTCTACTCGATCTGGAAGGACACCATCGCCGGCGGCCACACCGCCCCGTACGACCTGCCCCGCATCTCGGTGGTGGTCGACGGCCCGGCCACCGACTGTTACGCCGCGCTGGGCGCGATCCACGGGACGTGGCGGCCGATCCCGGGCCGTTTCAAGGACTTCATCGCCTCACCGAAGAACAACCTCTACCGCTCGCTGCACACAAGCGTCTGCGGCCCGCAGGACCGCACGGTGGAGGTGCTGATCCGCACCGAGGAGATGCACCGCTCGGCCGAGTACGGCATCGCCGCCGACTTCCGCTTCCCGCGCTCGGGCAGCGGCAGCGCGGCGGCCCGGGCCGAGCAGTTGGACTGGCTGCGCCGCGTGCTCGACTGGGAGCCGGACGCCGCCGACCCGGCACAGTTCTACGAGTCGCTGCGCTGCGACCTCGCCGAGGGCCAGATCCAGGTCTTCGCCGACGGGCGTCAGGTGGTGCTGCCGGCCGGCGCCACACCTGTCGACCTGGCGTACGAGCTGGGCAGCCAGCGGGGCGACCACTGCCTCGCCGCCCGGATCAACGGCCGGCTCGCGCCGCTGAGCTCGGAGCTGGACGAGGGCGACGTGGTGGAGATCTTCACCGAGAACGACGGCGACAACGGCTTCGAGGCCGGCGTGGCGCCACGCGGCCCGCGCAAGGAGTGGCTGGGCTTCGTCAAGTCGCCGCACGCGCAGATGCAGATCAACAGGTGGTTCGCCGAGCACACCGAGCCGGGCATCACGATCAGCGACAAGGTCCGCCTCGGTCGGGCCACCATCGGGCTCGCCCTGCGCCAGCACAACCGCGGCCTCGCCAGTGACCTGCCGCTGCTGCGGCTCTCCGAGGAGCTGGGCTATCCCGACCTGGAGACCCTGCTGGTCGCGGTCTTCGACCGGGTGATCGAACCGGACACCGTGGTACGCCAGCTCATCGACCTGGTCGACCATCGACAGTGACCCGCCCGGCCCCAGCGCGTCCGAAGGACATTCGTGACCACTAGCCTGGGGTCATGATCCCCCGTTCCCGCGCCACCGGTCGGGCCATCTTCTACCAGGCCTTCTACCGATTGCCGCTGCCGGTGCGCCGTCGCCTGGTCAAGCTGGCCGTGCCCAAGTACATCGTCGGGGCGGTCACCCTGGTCCGTGACTCCGAGGCGACGGGCGCGGGCCGACTGCTGATGCTGCGCCAGCCCCCCGGCAAGGGCTGGTCGCTGCCCGCCGGCCTGCTCAACCGGGCCGAGCCTCCGGTCGTGGGCGCGGTCCGCGAACTGTTCGAGGAGTCCGGCATCCGGCTGCCACCGTCCCGGCTGCGCCCGGCGGTGCCGAACGCGATCGTGCACGCCAAGGGCTGGGTGGACATGGTCTTCGAGACGGAGGTGCCGGCGTCCAGCACCGAACTGGCGGTCGACGGCGCGGAGGTCTTCGAGGCCGCCTGGCATCCGCTGGACGACCTGCCCAAGCTGACCTGGCCGACGGCCCGGCTGCTCGCCTACTACGACATCGGGCCGCTGGCCGGGCAGTTCCCGCCTCCGGTGCCCGACACCGCGCCGTGAGCGAAGCGGGCGGGCCGGCGGACCTCTGCGCGGTCGTGCTCGCCGCGGGTGAGGGCACCCGGCTGCGCCCGCTCACCGCACGGGTGCCCAAGGCGCTCTGCCCGGTCGGCAACGTGGCACTGCTGGACCGGGCGCTGGCCCGCCTGGCCGGCCTCGGCCTGAGCGGCCCCGCACGCGTCGCGGTGAACGCCTGCTACCTCGCCGACCAGGTGGTCGCGCACGTCGGCGATCGCGCCCACCTGTCGGTGGAGCCCGGTGACCCGCTCGGCACCGCCGGTGGGGTGGCCAACCTGCGGGACTGGATCGGCGGCCGGCCGGTGCTGGTCGGCAACGCCGACGCGTACCTGGCCGACCCGGCCACTCCCCCGGGCCCCGACGTGGCCGCGCTGCTGGACGGCTGGGACGGGAAGTCCGTACGCCTGCTCGGGCAGCCCGCCACCGACCCGAGGGCGCCCGGCACCTTCGCCGGGCACTGCTTCACGGGGTTCTCGCTGCTGCCGTGGCGGCTGGTCCGCGACCTGCCGGTGGTCTTCTCCGACCTGGTACGCGCGGTGTGGCGGCCGGCCGAGGCGGCCGGCGCGCTGGAGGTGGTGCCCTACCCGGGCACCTTCTACGACACCGGCACCCCCGCCGACTACCTGGCGGCCAACCTGCACGCCGCGAGCGGCGACGTACTGGTCGACCCGGCCGCCACGGTGACCGGGCGCTGCGTGGAGTCGGTGGTCGGCGCGGGCGCACGGGTCGACGGCGACGTGCGCCGCACCGTGGTCTGGCCCGGCGCCCTCGTGCGCAGCGGCGAACGGCTGCACGACGCGATCCGGTTCGGGGACGCCGGCACGGTCCAAGCCGCCCAGCACGGCTGACCCGCGTCGGCGCGTCGGCGGGATGATTCGTGTTAGCGGTATACCTGTGGGTCATAAATATGACTCACAGGTATACCGCTCGTTGGCGACACGCCTGCCCAAGCCGTGGGCATACCTGAAGCGACGGCTGATGGCGACAGCGCCGGGCACCCGACACCGGGCAACGGCGACGGGCGCGGGAGGACGGGCGCGGGAGGACGGCCTCGCGAGGACGGGTGCCGGGTGCACCCGACCCCGGTCCCGTCGGGAACATCTAGCATGGGCAACGACGCCGACGAACGGAGAATTGCCCCGTGATCACCGCGATCGTGCTGATCGACTGCGCCACCGACGCGATCCCCGAGGTGGCGGAGGCCCTCGCCAATGTCACAGGCGTCAGCGAGGTCTACTCGGTGGCCGGGCACGTCGACCTCATCGCCATCGTCCGGGTCCGCGAGTTCGACCAGATCGCACAGGTCATCGCGGGCAGCATCTCCAAGGTGCCGGGTGTGCTGAACACGGAGTCGCACATCGCGTTCCGGGCGTACTCCCAGCTCGACCTTGAGGAGACGTTCGCGATCGGCCTCGCCGACGCCGACTGACCCGCCGGGCCGCGTGGACGGCCGACGCCGGACGCGGCGCGGCCGGTCCACCCGTGCGGGTGGACCGGCCGTCTGCTGCCGCTACGTCAGCTTTCGCTGGGCGCGGGCCGCTCGGTGGTGCCGAGGCCCGGTTCCGGGGACTCGGTGATGCCACCCGGAGCGGGCGACTCGGTGGTGCCACCCGGAGCCTGCGACGAGGTACCCGGGCTGGGCGTACCGCTGGCGCTGGCCTGCGGGACCGGGATGCCCAACTGGTTGGCGAGCTGGACCAGCTCGTCGTAGTGCGTCTGCAGCGTCGGCAGGGCGGTCTGAGCCAACTGGACCACCGACTGCTCGGAGCCCTGCGAGATCTCCGTCTGGGTGGCCTGGATGGCCTGGACGTGACCGGCCAGCTCACTGGTCACCCAGAGCCGGTCGAACTCCGCGCCGCTGACGTTGTTCAGCTTGTCGATGACCGCCTGCTGGTCGGTCGTGGGCTCGTTCGGCAGTTCGACCTTGAGCTGGGACGCGGTCTGCTGCACCGTCTGGTCCAGCTGGGTGTGGTCGGTCTTGAACATCGCGCCCAGGTCCTTGACCCCCTGGTTCTGGCCCTTCTGCTGAGCCAGGTCACCGGCGGTGATCTCGAACAGGTTCACCTGGTGCAGCGCCTGCAGATACTGGGTGTCCTGCGTCGACGGCTGTGCCGCGGCCTGCGCGGCCGCAGCCGGCGCGACGCCTACCAGCACCAGCGCGGCCAACAGGCCGAGGCGTTTGAGACCCAACATGCTTCCCCCCCTTGAGACGTTGGACCGCACGGATACCCGGCTCACGGGGGTTATTCCTGCGATCGCCCGACGCGCGGGGTCGACCGGTCCCGCCGTGGCCGTCCGACTCCTGCTCGGATGGGCGACGGGACACCGACAACGACGTGGCGCCCGCCGGAAGTCCGGCGGGCGCCACGTGACGGTGCTGTCGGGAGGTCAGTGGCGGCTCTCGCCGCTGCCGATCTCCGCGCGCTCGGGCCGGGGCTCGACCGGCGGGTGACCAGGCGAGACCGGCGCCTCGACCGGCTTCTCGATCGGGTAGAAGAAGCCCCGGACCGCCGGGCCGAGGGCCCCGAGCCGGTTCATCTTCTTCGGCACCACCCAGCCGACGTAGTCCAGCTCACCGTGGCCGTCCGCGTGCCCGTTCGCCGCGCTGAGCGGCTGGTGCACCTCGACGAACCGGCCGTCCGGCAGGCGCCGGATGATGCCGGTCTCCACGCCGTGCGCGAGCACCTCCCGGTCGTGCTGCTGCAGACCCAGGCAGAGCCGGTAGGTGACGTAGTACGCCAGCGGCGGGACCACCAGCAGGCCGACCCGGCCCGCCCAGGTCATCGCGTTCAGGCTGATCTGGAACTTGTCGGCGATCACGTCGTTGGCGCCCGAGAGCGTCAAGACGACGTAGAAGGAGACGGCCATGGCGCCGACGGCCGTACGGGCCGGAACGTCGCGGGGCCGCTGGAGCAGGTTGTGGCTCTTGCGGTCCTTGAGGTGCCGGGCCTCCAGGAACGGGTACATCGTCGACAGGCCGACCAGGATGCCGGGCAGCACGACCGTCGGCCAGAACAACGGCGGGATGACGTAGTGGTCGCCGATCGGGATGTTGATTTCCCAGGCCGGCATGAGTCGGGTCGAGCCGTCGAGGAACATGACGTACCAGTCGGGCTGGCTGGCGGCCGAGACCACCCAGGCCTCGTACGGGCCGAACAGCCAGATCGGGTTGATCTGGAACAGACCGCCCAGCAGCGCGATGACGCCGAAGACGACCATGAAGAAGCCGCCCTGCTTCAGCGCGTAGCGGGGGAACATCCGCTCGCCGACCACGTTGCCGTTGGTCCGGCCGGGGCCGGGCCACTGGGTGTGCTTCTGCT
This sequence comes from Micromonospora sp. NPDC005194, assembly GCF_040608335.1. Classification (NCBI taxonomy): domain Bacteria; kingdom Bacillati; phylum Actinomycetota; class Actinomycetes; order Micromonosporales; family Micromonosporaceae; genus Micromonospora; species Micromonospora sp. NPDC005194. Next base: position 100,260 of record NZ_JBEXIA010000021.1, read on the forward strand.
TGAAGACCAGGCCCAGGTGGGCGCTGATCAGCGCGAGCAGCAGACCCGGGATCAGCAGGACGTGGGCGATGAAGAACCGGCTGATGATGATCGTGCCGGGGAACTCGCCACCGAAGATCGACGACGTGAGCCAGGAGCCGATCACCGGGATGGACAGCATGATCGCCGAGGCGATCCGCAGGCCGGTGCCGGACAGACCGTCGTCCGGCAGCGAGTAGCCGGTGAAGCCGGCCAGGAAGCCGACCCAGAACAGCAGCGAGCCGATGATCCAGTTGGTCTCGCGCGGCTTGCGGAATGCGCCGGTGAAGAACACCCGCAGCATGTGCACGACGATCGCGGCCATGAACAGCAGCGCCGCCCAGTGGTGCATCTGCCGCATCACCAGGCCGCCGCGGACGTCGAACGACAGGTCCAGGCTGGAGGCGTACGCGGCGGACATCGGCGTGCCCTGCAACGGCGCGTAACTGCCGTCGTAGACCACCTCGGTCATCGCCGGCTCGTAGAAGAAGGTGAGGAACACACCGGTCAGGAGCAGCACGATGAACGAGAACAGCGCGATCTCGCCCAGCAGGAACGACCAGTGGTCCGGGAAGACCTTGTTCAGCAGCCGACGGAGCGGGGTCGCCACCTGGAAGCGGTCGTCCACCCCCACCGCGGCCTTGCCCGGCGTGGCTGCCAGGTCAAACTTTCGACGCTTCATGGCCGCTCCCAGAAATCAGGCCCGACGGTCTCGGTGTAGTCGGACTTCGCCACGAAGAAGCCCTCGGAGTCCACCTCGATCGGCAGCTGCGGCAGCCGCCGGCTGGCGGGGCCGAAGACGGGCCGGGCGTTGTCGGTGATCAGGAACTGGGACTGGTGGCACGGGCAGAGCAGCCGGTTGGTCTGCTGCTCGAACAGACTCGCGGGGCAGCCGGCGTGCGTGCAGATCTTGGAGAACGCCGCGTAGTTGCCCCACATGTAGTCGCCGTGGCCGACCCGCTCGTTGGCCCGGCGCGACTCCTGCGCGTCCGAGTCACGCAGGTGGATCAGCAGCGTCGGCGAGTCGGCGTGCCGGTTGCTCACACCGTGCTCGATGCCCGGGAAGACCGTCAGCTGACCACCGGTGCTGATGTCCGCCGGGCGAACCGGGCGGCCGTCCTCGCGGACGAGGCGGATCCGCTCGCCGCCCTCGGCGGTGGCGAACCCGGTGGTGAACATCTGGTTGTTCTTGTGCGGCTGCGAGATCAGACCGCCGACCAGCGGCGCCGCCGCGACCGCGGCGACCGGCGCGAGACCGGCCAGCAGCGAGATGCCGAGCAGGGGACGACGCTTCACACCCAGCTCGTCGGCCATGTAGAGCATGGTCTGGCCGGTGATGGTGCGACCGTCGGCGTCCACCGCGCCCTCGTGCCGGTCCTGGATCGAGACCTCCTTGGGCAGCAACTTCTTGCCCCAGGTCAGGATGCCGAAGCCGACGGCGAGCAGCGCGATGCCGAGGGTGGCGCCCAGCAGCGGGGTGTAGAACTTGTCGCCGCCGCGGCCCGGCGCGTACTGCCACGGCCACCAGATGTAGATGGCCAGGAACGCGGTCGCCGCCAGGCCGGTGATCAGGAAGAAGCCGGCCACCACCCGGGTCAGCCGACGCTCGGCCTTCGTGCCGGGCAGCACCTGCGGCTCGTAGTGCACGATCTCGATGTCGTCCCGACGCGCGCCCTCACGGACGATGTCGAACCGGGTCAGCCGGGGGTCGTTCACGTCGAGCGGCTCCTGGCCCTGCGGGGCCTGGTGCTCGGTGTGCGTGCTCATGCCGTCACCTCGCTACGGGTGGCGCCGAGCGGCACCACGGCACTGAATCTGAAGATCCGCTCGGTCACGACTTACCCGCAATCCACAGGCTAGCGAACACGAGCGCCACAATGCCAACCAGGAAGATCGCCAGGCCCTCGGTGGACGGCCCGTACCGGCCGAGGTTGAACCCGCCCGGGTCCTGGTCGGTCTTCAGCGTCTCCTGGATGTAGGCGATGATGTCGGCCTTCTGCTCCGGCGTGATCTGGTTGTCACCGAACACCGGCATGTTCTGCGGGCCGCTCAGCATCGCCGCGTAGATCTGCCGGTCGGTCGCCGGGTGCAGGCTCGGGGCGAACTTGCCGGACGAGAGCGCGCCACCGCCACCGCCGAAGGCGTGGCACTGCGAGCAGTTGATCCGGAAGAGCTCCCCGCCGGCCGCGACGTTGCCGTTCTCGCGGAGGTCGTCACCCTCCGGGACGATCGGGCCGCCACCCAGCTCCTGGATGTACTGGCCGAGCTGACGGGTCTGCTCGTCGGTGAAGACCGGCGGCTTGCGGTGCGCCTGGGCCTCCTGGCGGGCCAGCGGCATACGGCCCGAGCTGACCTGGAACTCGACCGAGGCCGCGCCGACGCCGATCAGGCTCGGCCCGCGGCCCTCGACGCCCTGGGCGTTGCGTCCGTGGCAGGTCACACAGCTAACGTCGAACAGCGCCTTGCCCTCGGCCGCGGCGCCGGTCAGCGGCGGATTGTCCTGCGCCTGGGCACCGGGGGCGAAGACGGTGTAGGCGCCGCCGGCGAGCATCAGCGCGGCGAACAGCCGGACCGCGGCGCCCAGCCGGCGGCGGCCCCTGCTGCGCGCGGCGGGCCGCCCGCGCAACCGCGCGAGCAGGCCGCGTCGGCGGTCGTTGTCAGAAGTCATGAGCTGTGTCCTTAACCGGTTGGACCTTGTCTCAGGGGACGGAGCAGCGGCGCGGTTCGTGACGCGCCAAGATCACTGAAGCCAGTAGATCATGGCGTACAGGCCGATCCACACGACGTCGACGAAGTGCCAGTAGTACGACACGACGATCGCCGAGGTCGCCTGCGCCGGGGTGAACCGGCCCATGGTCGTGCGGACCATGAAGATGATGAAGGCGATCAGACCGCCGGTCACGTGCAGGCCGTGGAAGCCGGTCGTCAGGTAGAACATCGAGCCGTAGCCGTCAACGTTGATCTTGACGCCGTCCGCCACCAGGTGGCGGTACTCGTTCACCTGGCCGAGCACGAAGATCAGGCCCATCACGAAGGTGACGGTGAACCAGCGGCGCAGCGCGTGCACGTCACCCTTCTCCGCCGCGAAGACGCCGAGCTGGCAGGTCACCGAGGACAGCACGAGGATCACCGTGAAGGTGGTCGCGTACGGGATGTTCAGCGACTCGGTGTGCTTCTCCCACTGCTCCGGCGCAGCCGCGCGGATCGAGAAGTACATCGCGAAGAGCGCCGCGAAGAACATGAGTTCGCTGGAGAGCCACACGATCGTCCCGACGCTGACCATGTTGGGTCGCGTCAAAGAGTGGATCCGGCTCTTGTCAATGGCTGGGGCCGCAGTCACGCCGTCATTATTGCCCCTGACCGGGGCCGGCGATCAGCGGGGTGGCAAACCTGCGCCTTCCGTGGCCCGGGCGTCAGGGTCCGGTTCGCCTGGCCTAGCCTGAAAAGCGTGCTGCACGTCGATCCGATCCTCGCCGCCACCTCGGCCGTCCCGGCCGATGTGCTCGCGGCCACTCCGGCTGGCCCGTCGGTGCTCGCCGCCGGGGCCGAGGCGACCCCGCCACCGTTCACCGTCGGCGCGGTGCTGACCGAGACCCGGTTGGACAGCTGGCTGGCCCTCGGCCTGGTACTCGCCGCCGGCCTCTACCTCTACGGGGTGCACCGGCTGCGCGTCCGCGGGGACCGCTGGCCGATCGCCCGTACGGTGTTCTTCCTCGGCCCCGGCCTCGGCGGTATCGCGCTGGTCACGGTCAGCGGGCTGCACGCCTACGACACCGCGCTGCTGTCGGTGCACATGGTCCAGCACATGGTGCTCTCCATGGTGTCGCCGATCTTCCTGGCGCTGGGCGCACCGATGACGCTGGCCCTGCGGACCCTGCCCGTCGGGCCGCGCAAGCGCCTCCTGGCGATCGTGCACAGCCGCGTCGCCCGGGTCTACAGCTTCCCGCTGGTGGCGTTCGCCATCTTCGTGGTCAACCCGTTCGCGCTGTACTTCAGCGACCTGTACCGCTTCACCCTGGAACACGCCTGGGCACACGAGCTGGTGCACGCGCACTTCATCATGACCGGCTGCGTGTTCTTCTGGCCGCTGCTCGGCCTCGACCCGCTCCCGGGCCGCTGGCCGTACCCGGCGCGGGCCCTGCTGATGCTGCTCTCCGTGCCGTTCCACACCGTGCTCGGGCTCACCATCATGCAGAGCACCACCCTGTTCGGCGGCGACTGGTACCCGTCGCTCAACCTGAGCTGGTCCGACCCCAAGGCCGACCAGGTGGTCGCCGGCGGCATCCTCTGGGCCGGCGGTGAGTTCGTCAGTGTGACCATGCTCGCGGTGCTGGTCGTGCAGTGGGTGAAGCAGTCCGAGCGGGAGGCCCGCCGGGTGGACCGCGAGCTGGACCGCCAGGAGGCCCGCGAGCGCGCCGCCGACGCCGCGACGACCTGAGCTGCGCAGACGGTACGCCAGCGGCCGAGCGTCGGGCGGGATGTCGGCTACGTCACGTCGACCGGTACGATCGGCGGGCAGCTACGAGGTGGGAGCCTGTCAGCCATGAGCGATCGTCTGTGCACCGTCCTGCTCTACAGCGACGACCCGCAGGTCCGTGACCGGATGCGGCTCGCTGTCGGCACCCGGCCCGCCCCCGGGCTGCAGATCGAGTTCGTCGACGCGTCGACGTACGCCGAGACCATCCGGCTGGTCGACGACTACGAGATCGACCTGCTGGTGCTCGACGGTGAGGCGAGCCCCGGCGGCGGCATCGGCATCGCCCGCCAGATCAAGGACGATCGGGACGACGCCGCCCCGCCCACCTGCCTGGTGATCGCCCGCGCCGCGGACCGATGGCTCGCCGCGTACGCCGAGGTCGACGCGACGCTTGTGCACCCGCTCGACCCGGTGACCACCGGCAGCACGGTGGCCGAGCTGCTGCGGACGCACGCACCCGCCTGACGTCCCCCGCTCTCCGGCACCGACACGGCGCCGGACCAGCCGGCGCCGATTCCAGCCCACCCGCACTTCGTACGCTCGGGAGGCCCGCCATGGGCGATCGGACCTGGCCGCACCTGCTCAACTCGCTGCTGCGCGGCGAGGAGCTGTCCACCGCCGACACCGCCTGGGCCATGGGCGAGATCATGGCCGGCTCGGCGGGCGCCGCGCAGGTCGCCGGCTTCGCCGTGGCGCTACGGGCCAAGGGCGAGACCTCGGCCGAGTTGGCCGGCCTGGTGGAGACCATGCTGAGCCGGGCCGTCCCGGTCGACCTTCCCGACGACCTGCGCTCGACGGCGCTGGACGTGGTGGGCACCGGCGGTGACCTCGCCCACACGGTCAACATCTCCACCATGGCCGCGCTGGTCGTGGCGGGTGCCGGCGTCCGGGTGGTCAAGCACGGCAACCGGGCCGCGTCGTCCTCCTGCGGCACCGCCGACCTGCTGGAGTTCCTCGGTGTCCCGCTCGACCTCGACCCGGACGCCATCGTGCGCTGCGTCACCGAGGCCGGCATCGGGTTCTGCTTCGCCGCCCGGTTCCACCCGGGGATGCGGCACACCGGGCCGGTCCGCCGGGAGCTGGGCGTGCCCACCGTGTTCAATTTCCTCGGCCCGCTGACCAACCCGGCCCGCCCCCGCGCCGGCGCCGTCGGCTGCTTCGACGCACGGATGGCGTCGGTGATGGCCGGCGTGTTCGCCGCCCGTGGCGACTCGGTGCTGGTGATGCGCGGCGAGGACGGGCTGGACGAGTTCACCACCGCCGCGCCGACCCGGGTGTGGGCGGCGCAGGGCGGCACCGTACGCGAGGCTGTGCTGGACGCGACCGACCTGGGTGTCCCCCGGTCCACCCTCGGCGACCTGCGTGGCGGTGACGCCGCGTACAACGCCGGCGTGGCCCGTCGCCTGCTGGCCGGTGAGACGGGCCCGGTCCGCGACGCGGTGCTGGTCAACGCGGCGGCGGCGCTCGCGACCCAGGGTCCGCTGGACGGCGACCTGACCGAGGCGCTGCGCGCCGGCCTGGACCGCGCCGCCGACTCCATCGACTCGGGCGCTGCGGCGGCCACTCTGGACCGCTGGATCGAGACCGCCACCACCGCCTGATCCCCGGCCCGGGAGGCGCGTGCTGCGTGATCGACTCGGGTTGCTGGAATCCGGGGTGTTCGGCCGGCCCGGATACCCCGACTTCACTGCTGTCGGGTGGATCACGTCCGGTGGCGTCGGGGCCTGCGGAACGGCGCCCGACCGGCGGGCGCGGGGATTTGTCGGACCCGCGTGGGAAACTACAGGCGAGTAGTTCTCCGCTTCCGTTGTGCGTCGCTGTCGCATTTCGGGGGCGGTTCGCCTGGAGTGAGAGGAGACGCCCGTGTCGCACCGCGATCTCTACTGCGATGTCTGCGAGGGCGTGGCACCGTTCGGGGCGCCGCCCTGCGTCGACGGCCACGGCAGCGACTGTCCCGAGCTGATCTGCACCGGTTGCGGCGCGGCCGTGGTGATCGCCACATTCGCCGCCCCCGTCACCCGGCTGGCCGATCGCCGACGTCGCCAGCCCACCCGCCGCCACGCCGCCTGACCCGCACCGCCCCGATCGGCCCCACAACGCCGACGTGGCGGCACCCCGGTGCGCCACGACGAAGGCCCGCTCCCCCGACGGGGTGCGGGCCTTCGCGGTGGTACGGGGTCGGTCGCGCCGCGGCGACCGGGTGGATCAGTGCTCGGCGGTGCGCCGGGTGCCGGTGTAGTACTCGAACAGCAGGCCGCAGGCGGCGAAGATGACCGCCAACAGGCCGGCGCCGATCAGCCAGAACTGCCAGAACACCATGCCCAGCGCGGCGGTCGCGGCGGCCAGCGCCAGACCGAACGGCCAGTAGCTGCCCGGGCTGAAGAAGCCGACCTCGCCGGCGCCGTCGGAGATCTCAGCGTCCGGCCGGTCCTCCGGGCGCAGATCGATACGGCGGGAGACGAACCAGAAGAAGCCGCCGCACATCGAGCAGAGCAGGAACGACAGCAGCAGGGCGACGGTGCCCACCCACTCGATGTTGCCGGACTCACCGTGCGTCCAGGCGCCGTAGAGGACGGTTGCGCCGAAGAGGAACAGGGCGATGATCAGGAAGATACGCCACTCGGTCTTCATGCGGCTGCCTCAGCTTCCCGTGCCGGCCGGAGCGTCGTCCGGGTTGAAGTTGCTCTGCGTCCGTCGGGTGTCGAACGGCTGCGTGGTCTCCGCGTACGGCTGCTCGCCGATCGCGGCCAGCGCGTCCTGAGTCGACTTGCCACTCTGCTTGGCCGCGAGGAACTGGTCGTACTTCTCCGGCGAGACCACCCGCAGCTCGAAGTTCATGAACGCGTGGTAGCTGCCGCACAGCTCGGCGCAGCGGCCGACGTACGCGCCCTCGGCATCCAGGCTGGAGACCTCGAAGACGTTGCGGATCTTGCCCGGCATGACGTCCCGCTTGAACAGCAGCTCCGGCACCCAGAAGGAGTGGATGACGTCGCGGCTGGTCTCCTCGAACCGGATGGACCGGTTGGTCGGCAGCACGAGCACCGGGATGACCTCACTGGTGCCGAGCGTCGACGCGGTGGTGCGGGCCTCCGTGCCCTGACCGTCGCGGTAGTTGAACTGCCAGTTCCACTTGAAGGCGACGACCTCGACCGTGACGTCCGGGTTCTTCGACAGCTTGTCGACGTCGGTCTGCACGATCGCCGTGTAGTAGAAGAGCACGGAGACGATCAGGATCGGCGCGATGGTGTAGAGGAACTCCATCGGCAGGTTGTAACGGGTCTGCACCGGCAGCGCGTTGCCGCGCTTGCGGTAGCGCACGACACACCAGAAGATCAGGCCCCACACGAAGACGCCGACCGCGAGCGCGGCGACGCAGGAGGCGATCCACAGGTCGTACATCCGGTGCGACTCGGCCGAGATGCCGCCCTGCGGCCAACCGAAGCCGCCGAACGTCTGACCCACGTCACAGCCCGTGAGCAGAACCAGCAGAGCCACGCCCCCGAGACCGAGCCCGGCCAGCCGACCAGCACCGCGTCCCCGGCGTCCACCGACCCCTGGGGCAGCACCGTGCCGTACGGCCGACGGCCGTACCTCCGAACTCCTTGCGACCACCTGGTCCTGCCTCCCTAGCGCGCCGCGGTGCGTCTTTCCTCAGCACCGGCGGCAAAGGCGTCACCGACGGTCGCAGATTACTCGACCATGACGGACTCGGCCGTGGTGGGGTCACTGTCCGCCCCCATCGGGGGGATCCTGGGCATACCGTCGCGATAGCGTACTGATCCGTGAGCGCCTCTTCGGTCTACCTGGACGCGGCGACCGCCGCGCCGCTGCATCCGGTCGCCCGGCAGGCGCTGCTGGCCGCTCTGGAAGACGGCTGGGCCGACCCGGGAAAGCTCTACAGCCAGGCACGCCGCGCACGGCAACTGCTCGACGCCGCCCGCGAGGCGTCCGCGCAGACGCTCGGCGTCCGCGCCGACGAGCTGTCCTTCACCAGCAGCGGTACGACGGCAGCCCACGGCGCGGTGCTCGGCGGCCTGGCGGGACGGCACCGGGCCGGGGCGGCGCTGGTGCACTCCGCGATCGAGCATTCCGCCGTCCTGCACGCCGCCGAGCGGCACGTCGCGGCCGGCGGCGTCGCCCACTCGGTGCCGGTCGACCGGGTGGGCCGGCTGGATCTGGCCGCCTGGTCGACGGCCGTCCAGGCGCCCGGGGTCGCGCTGGCCGCGCTGATCACCGCGAGTCACGAGGTGGGCACCGTGCAGCCGGTCGCCGAGGCGGCGGCCGTCTGCGCCGACGTCGGGGTGCCGCTCTACGTCGACGCGGCGCAGTCGGTCGGGCGGGTGCCCCTGCCGGCCGGCTGGTCGATGCTCAGCGCCAGCGCCCACAAGTGGGGCGGGCCGCCCGGGGTGGGGCTGCTGGCGGTCCGCAAGGGCACCCGCTGGGAGTCGCCCTGGCCGGCCGACGAGCGGGAGGGTGGGCGTACCCCCGGGTCGGTGAACCTGCCCGCGGTGGTGGCGGCGGCGGCGAGCCTGCGCGCGGCGGCGGCCGACGCCGCGGCCGAGCGGGCCCGGCTGGCGCCGCTGGTGGACCGGATCCGGGCGCGGGTGTCGGCGGAGGTGCCCGACGTCGAGGTGGTCGGCGACCCGGTGCTGCGCCTGCCCCACCTGGTGACCTTCTCCTGCCTGTACGTCGACGGCGAGACGCTGCTGCACGCGCTGGACCGGCGGGGGTTCGCGGTGTCGTCCGGCTCGTCCTGCACGTCGTCCACGCTGCGGCCGTCGCACGTGTTGGAGGCGATGGGGGTGCTCTCGCACGGCAACGTCCGGGTCAGCCTGCACCGGGACACGACCGAGTCCGACGTCGAGCGGTTCCTCGCCGAGCTGCCCGGGATCGTCGCCGGGCTGCGCGCCGACGCCGGGGTGGTAGGACTGTGACGATGCCGGACGAGGTGATCGACTGCCGGGGTCAACGCTGCCCGCTGCCGGTGATCGCGGCGGCCCGCCGGATGCCGCAGGTGCCGGTCGGCACGGTGGTCCGGGTGCTCGCCGACGACCCGGCCGCGGCGGTGGACATCCCCGCCTGGTGTCGGATGCGCGGCCAGGAGTTCCTCGGCGCGGTGACCGGCGCGGACGGCCCCGCCTACGACATCCGCCGCACCCACTGACCCATCCCTCACCCCCGCGATCTTGCAGTTTCTGCGCGGACAAGACCGCGCAGAAGCCGCGAAACAGCGACAGAAAGTGCAAGATCGCCGGGGGTGAGGCGGGGTGGGTCGGGTTACGGGAGGAGGTGGGGGCGGATCTCGTCGGCGGCGGTGTCGCCATAGGACTCGGCGAGGCGCTTGACGAACAGGTCGCGGCGGACGTCGTACTCCTGGGTGCCCACCGTCTCCAGGACCAGCGTGGCCAGCAGCGAGCCGACCTGGGCGGCCCGCTCAAGGCCGAGGCCCCAGGAGAGCGCGGTGAAGAAGCCGGCCCGGAAGCCGTCGCCCACCCCGGTCGGGTCGACCGCCCGGATCTCCCGGGCGATGGGCACGTGGATCGGGTCGATGCCGCGGCCGGCGATCTCCACGCCGTCCTTGCCCAGCGTGGTGACCCGCACCTTGACCAGGTCCAGCAGTTGGTCGTCGGTCAGCTGAGCCTTGCTCTGCAGCAGCGACTTCTCGTAGTCGTTGGTCATCAGGAACTCGGCGCCCTCGATCAGCGCCACCACGTCCTCGCCGGGCATCCGGGCGAGCTGCTGCGAGGGGTCGGCGGCGAAGGCGTACCCACGGCTGCGGCACTCGGCCGAGTGCCGCAGCATCGCCTCCGGGTCGTTCGCGCTGACCAGCACCAGGTCCAGCCCGCCGAGCCGGTCGGCGACGGGGGCCAGTTCGATGTTGCGCGCCTCGCTCATCGCACCCGCGTAGAACGACGCGATCTGGCACATGTCGGTGTCGGTGGTGCAGACGAACCGCGCCGTGTGCGCCACCTCACTGATGTGCACGGAGTCACAGTCCACGCCGTGCCGCTCCAGCCAGGAGCGGTAGTCGGCGAAGTCCGCGCCCACCGCCCCGAGCAGCACCGGGCGCATCCCGAGCTGCCCCATGCCGAAGGAGATGTTCGCCGCGACCCCGCCACGGCGGAGAACCAGGTCGTCCACCAGGAAGGAGAGGGAAATCTTGTGCAGCTGATCGGCGATGAGCTGGTCGGCGAAGCGACCCGGGAAGCTCATCAGGTGATCGGTGGCGATCGAGCCGGTCACGGCGATCTTCATGTCAACCCTCAGGGTCGGGAGCAGGGCGCGGTCAGCCTACCGGCCCGGCAACCCGGACGTGTCCGGTCGGTCGGGCAACGGCAACCGCCCGTCCACCCGTCCGCCGGGGGTCACCCGGGACCGCTCCCACCGTCACCCCGACACGACGACGGGGCCGTCCCGCAGGACGGCCCCGTCGTCGGTGGTGCGTGGTGCGCGACTTAGTTGAACGAGTCGCCGCAGGCGCAGGAGTTGCCCGCGTTGGGGTTGTCGATGGTGAAGCCCTGGGCGTCGATCCGGTCGGCGAAGTCGATCGTCGCGCCGGACAGGTAGGGGGCGCTCATCCGGTCGACGACGACCTCGACGCCACCGAAGTCGCTGACGACGTCACCGTCGAGCGAACGCTCGTCGAAGAAGAGCTGGTACCGCAGGCCGGAGCAGCCACCCGGCTGCACCGCGACGCGGAGCCGCAGGTCGTCGCGGCCCTCCTGCTCGATCAGGGCCTTGACCTTCTGCGCCGCGACGTCGGTGAGGACGACGGAAGTAGGGGCCTGGGCCTCGGTCGACTCGGTCTGCGCTGGCGTGGTCACGTGGAAGTCTCCCTGCGCGGTTTTGGGTCCGGACGCACTGGCCAACGCCGCGCGCCGTCCAGTGATTCCCGGTTGTGGTCCAGTTCCGATCGTACGCCGCCCCGGCCGGACGTACCCGCGTGGCGGGACCAGCGCCCCAGGTCGGCCCGGACGAGACGGCCTGGACCGGGTGGGCCGAGCGCTCAGCGGCTCCACTGCCGGGCCAGTCGGGCGCCCAGCTCGCGCAGCCCGTCGGCGGGACGGCTCAGCGCGGCGTCGAGCCCGCCGGCCTGCTCCCCACCGAAGTGCTCGACCAGGCTGTACGCGTCGGTCACCCCCGCCGAGGCGGCCTCCCGCCGGCCGGTGCTGACCTGGCCGGCCACCACCACGCAGGGCACCCCACGGTCCCGGGCGGCCCCGGCCACCCCGGCGACGACCTTGCCGCGCAACGACTGGTGGTCGAAGGACCCCTCCCCGGTGATCACCAGGTCGGCGGTGTCGAGCGCGGCGTCCAGCCGGGTGGCCCGGGTGACCAGGCCGATGCCAGACTCGCAGGCGCCGCCGAGCGCGAGGATGGCCGCGCCGAGGCCGCCGGCGGCCCCACCGCCGGGCAGCGCGCCGAGCCCCGGCGGGCAGCCGGGAAGGTCCCGCTCCAGCACCGCAGCGAAACGCTCCAGGGCCGCGTCGAGCAGCAGGACGTCGGCGCGGTCGGCGCCCTTCTGCGGGCCGAACACGTTGCTCGCGCCGTGCAGGCCGAGCAGCGGGTTGTCCACGTCGGTGGCGGCGACGAGCCGGGCGCCGCGCAGCCGGGGAGCGCCGTCGAGGGCGTCGACCAGGGCCAACGCCGCCCCGCCGTACGGCAGCGCCGCACCCGTGGCGTCGAGCGGGGTCGCGCCCAGCGCGGTGAGCATGCCGGCGCCGGCGTCGTTGGTGGCGGAGCCGCCCAGCCCGATCACCACCGTCCGGGCCCCGCTCTCCACGGCGGCGGTCACCAGCAGACCCAGCCCGTACGACGTGGTGGTCTTCGGGTCGCGCTCGGCTGCGGAGAGCAGGTGCAGGCCGCACGCCTGCGCGCTCTCCAGGTAGGCCGTCGTGCCGTCGGCGGTGAGCAGGATCTCACCGGCCGTCGGCCGGCCCAGCGGGTCGACGGTCGACACCGTCACCCGCCGGCCGCCGAGCGCCTCGGCGAGCACCTCCACGAAGCCCGGGCCGCCGTCGGCGAGTGGCCGGATCAGCAGGTCGTCACCGTCGGCGACGCTGCGCCAGCCGTCCGCCACCGCGGCGGCGACCTCCGGTGCGGGCAGGGTGCCGGCGAACTTGTCCGGGCAGAGCAGCACGCGCATGTCGAGCAGTGTGGCAGCCCACACCGAGCGGAGCTGCGGCGCGCTCGCGCTGTGGGACCATGGGCTACGTGACTTCGACCTGGGTGGAACCCTCCAACACGGCGACGGCTCTGCTGCTGCTCGGCCGGGGCAGCGACCCCGACACCGAGCGCGGCGTCGAGTGTCCGGGCGACCTGCCGGCGCCCAGCGACCCGGATCTGGTGGCCCGTGCCACGGCGGCGAAGGCGGAGCTGGGCAGCAAGGTCTTCGTGCTGGGGCACCACTACCAGCGCGACGAGGTGATCCAGTTCGCGGACGTGACCGGCGACTCGTTCAAGCTGGCCCGGGAGGCCGCCGCCCGGCCGGACGCCGAGTACATCGTCTTCTGCGGCGTGCACTTCATGGCCGAGAGCGCCGACATCCTCACCACGGACGCCCAGCGGGTGATCCTGCCCGACCTGGCGGCCGGCTGTTCGATGGCGGACATGGCCGTGCTGGGTCAGGTCGAGGCCGCCTGGGACACGCTCGCCGAGCTGGGCATCGCCGGCGAGACCGTGCCGGTGACGTACATGAACTCCTCGGCCGACATCAAGGGTTTCGTCGGCCGCAACGGCGGCGTGGTCTGCACCTCGTCCAACGCCAAGCGCGCCCTGGACTGGGCGTTCGAGCAGGGCTCGAAGGTGCTCTTCCTGCCGGACCAGCACCTGGGCCGCAACACGGCGGTGCTGGAGATGGGCCTGTCGCTGGACGACTGCGTGCTCTACGACCCGCACAAGCCCGGTGGCGGGCTCACGCCGGAGCAGCTGCGGGACGCCAAGATGATCCTGTGGCGAGGGCACTGCTCGGTGCACGGCCGGTTCACCCTGGAGAGCGTCGACGACGTGCGGGCGCGGGTTCCCGGGGTCAACGTGCTGGTCCACCCGGAGTGCCGGCACGAGGTGGTCACGGCCGCCGACCACGTCGGTTCGACCGAGTACATCATCAAGACCATCGAGGCGGCGCCGGCCGGCTCGGCGTGGGCGCTGGGCACCGAGCTGAACCTGGTCCGCCGGTTGGCGCTGGCCCACCCGAACAAGCAGATCATGTTCCTGGACAAGGCGGTCTGCTACTGCTCGACCATGAACCGGATCGATCTGCCGCACCTGGTCTGGGCCCTGGAGGAGCTGGTCGCGGGCCGGGTCGTCAACCAGATCACTGTCGACGCCGACACCGCGCACCACGCCCGGGTGGCGCTGGACCAGATGCTCGCCCTGCCGGGTGCGTGATCACGATCCGTGACGCCCTTGGTACGCAAAAGTGCCGGATCACCGATTAATGCCACACACGCTGGTGTGACCGAGTCCTTTTTCGTCACCGAGGGCTATGCTGCCGGGGCGAGGACGCAAGCGGGCCGTTTCGATATGGCCGCATCCGGGGTAGCGACAGAGTTCAGGCTCCCCACCATCAACACAGCAGCACCGAAGCGCTGGAGGTTGCGTTGACCGACGACGTCCTGATCGTGCATGGAGGCACTCCGCTCGAAGGGCGGATCCGCGTGCGCGGCGCGAAGAACCTGGTTTCGAAGGCGATGGTCGCCGCACTGCTGGGCGACAGCCCGAGCCGGCTGTTCGACGTGCCGAAGATCCGCGACGTCGAGGTGGTCCGGGGTCTACTCGGTCTGCACGGCGTCAAGGTGACCGACGGCGCCGAGGACGGCGAGCTCGTCTTCGACCCGGCGAACGTGGAGAGCGCCAGCACCGACCAGATCAACGTGCACGCCGGTTCGAGCCGGATCCCGATCCTGTTCTGCGGGCCGCTGCTGCACCGGCTCGGGCACGCGTTCATCCCGGATCTGGGCGGCTGCCACATCGGCCCGCGCCCGATCGACTTCCACCTGCAGGCGCTGCGGGAGTTCGGCGCGACTGTCGACAAGCGGCCCGAGGGGCTGCACCTCTCCGCGCCGAACGGCCTGCACGGCACCAAGTTCGCCCTGCCGTACCCGAGCGTCGGCGCCACCGAGCAGGTGCTGCTGACCGCGGTGATGGCCGAGGGCGTCACCGAGCTGCGCAACGCCGCGGTGGAGCCGGAGATCATCGACCTGATCTGCATCCTGCAGAAGATGGGCGCGATCATCAAGGTCCACACCGACCGGGTGATCGAGATCCAGGGCGTGCCGAAGCTGCACGGGTACACCCACCGGCCGATCCCCGACCGGATCGAGGCCGCCAGCTGGGCCGCGGCCGCGCTGGCCACCCGTGGCCACGTCGAGGTGCTCGGCGCGCAGCAGGCCGACATGATGACCTTCCTGAACATCTTCCGGTCCGTCGGCGGCGAGTACGAGGTCACCGACACCCGGCCGCCGAAGCTGGGCGACCCGGGCCAGGAGGGCGGCATCCGCTTCTGGCACCCCGGCGGCGAGCTGAACGCGGTGGCGCTGGAGACCGACGTCCACCCCGGCTTCATGACCGACTGGCAGCAGCCGCTGGTCGTGGCGCTGACCCAGGCCCGCGGCCTGTCGATCGTGCACGAGACGGTCTACGAGCAGCGGCTGGGCTACACCGAGGCGCTGAACTCGATGGGCGCCAACATCCAGGTCTACCGGGACTGCCTCGGCGGCACCCCGTGCCGCTTCGGCCGGCGCAACTTCAAGCACTCGGCGGTGATCGCCGGGCCGAGCAAGCTGCACGCCGCCGACCTGGTCATCCCCGACCTGCGGGCCGGTTTCAGCCACCTGATCGCGGCGCTCGCGGCCGAGGGCACCTCCCGGGTGTACGGCGTCGACCTGATCAACCGGGGCTACGAGGACTTCGAGGCGAAGCTCGCCGACCTCGGCGCGCACGCCGAGCGCCCGTAACCTCGTCAGACCTTCCGCGCCCGGTGCACCGCGATGTGCACCGGGCGCGAACCGTTGGCTACCCTTGCCGCGTGCCGTCGCTCTTTCGCCGCAAGTCCACCGACCTCGTCGACGAGGCCGTCACCTCGGTGACCCCCGAGGAGACCGCCGACCGTCCCCGGGGTTACACCCCGGCCAAGGGTCGGGAGACGCCGAAGCGGCCGACCGTCGGCCGTCGCCCGGCCGGCCCCACCCGCCCCCTCACCAAGGAGGAGGAGCGGGAGCGGCGCCGCCAGCTGCGTACCGAGGCCGCGGCCGAGTTCCGCCGCGAGGGTGGCCCCCGCGACCGGGGCCCGGAGCGGCTGCTGGCACGCAACGTGGTCGACTCCCGGCGTACCGTCGGCACCTGGTTCTTCGGCGGCGCGTTGATCGTGCTGATCGGCTCGAACGCGGCGATGCCGGCGCCGGTGCGGTTGATCTCCAACGTGCTCTGGGGCGCACTGGCCCTGGGTGTGGTCGTCGACTCGCTGCTGATCTGCCGCAAGATCGGCAAGCTGGTCCGGGAGCGCTTCCCGAAGACCGACCAGCGGATGGGCTCGCTCTACCTCTACGCCGTGATGCGGTCGATCACCTTCCGACGGATGCGCGCTCCGGCTCCTCAGGTCAAGCTCGGCGACAAGGTCTGATCCCGGCTTCCCGAGCCCGCGTCGCCCCAGCGGCGGCTCCGGCCGCGTTGGGGGCAAAGCGCAGCGGGAAGCATCCGGGCAGTGGCCGTTCGTTGTAGCGTGCGCGTAGTTCATCACGGTGAACAGGTCGCCAGTTGTTCGTCACCTCGCACGTTGATCCAATGAGCCCTTTTCATCCTGCGTAGCGGTTGGCTTCGACGCGGTGGAGAACGAGGATGGCCTGCACGATCGTGGTCGCTCGGCGTGGGCAGCAGCGCA
>NZ_JBEXIA010000022.1:0-115371 GCF_040608335.1 Micromonospora sp. NPDC005194
ACCCCCTTCGCCCCCCCCTCCCCGTTTTCCTTTGCCCCCCCTACTATCCCCCCCGGGGCGGGGGTGGGGGGGGGGGGCGGCCCCCCCCCCCCCCCCCCCCCCCCACGACAGTTCAGGCGCGGGAGCAGCTGGTGCCGTTGAGCGAGAAGCTGGTCGGGGACGAGTACGACCCGTTCAGCGTGCCCTGGTAGCCGAAGCTGGCCGTGCCGCCGGGGGCGATCGACCCGTTGTGGCTGACGTTCCGGGCGGTCACCGCGGACCCGCTCTGGCTCACCGTGGCGTTCCAGGCGTTGGTGACCGTCTGCCCGCCGGGCAGGTTGTAGGTAAGCGTCCAGCCGTTGATCGCGCTGGACCCGGTGTTGGTGATCTGCACGTCGGCGGTGAAGCCGTTGTTCCACGAGTTCGCCGTGTACTTCACCGCGCAGCCCGAGCTGCCGCCCGGCGGGGGCGTGGTCGGTGGCCGGGTGGTCGGCGGCGGGTTGGTGGGCGGGGTGCCGCCGCCGTTGACGTTGGCCGAGAACGAGGTCACCGCGAGACCGACGCCGCCCTGCCACGGCTCGAAGCCGGCCTGGATGCTGGTCAGGTACCAGGAGTTGGTGATCGCGCCCCGGTTACGGACATCGTTGATGAAGTCCAGCACGCTGAAGTTCAGGCTGGAGATCGCCGACGGCGCGACGTAGGAGATGACGTTGTTGGAGCCGTTGCTGCCCCGCCACACCTCCCAGGTCCGGCCGGCCAGGTTGGTCGTGCCGACCACCGAGCCGATGGGCTGGATCGGGCCCTGACGGTTGAGCCAGATCATGATCTCCATCTGGTTCACCCCGTCCCGCTTGGGCGACGGGTCCAGCCAGATGTCGTACGCCGCGTCGTAGGTGGCGCCGCTGACGTACCGGTAGGAGATGCTGCTGGTGGCGCTGCTGATCTGGCTCACCTGGATCGGCAGGTTCGTGCCGGGGGAGCAGTTGGTGTAGTGACAACCCAAGAAGATCGACGGGTACGCCGTGGGCGCCCCGTTGGTGGGGCTGCTGCCGTTCTGCGTGGTGATCTCGAAGCCGTTGCTGGTGACGTTGATGCACTGCTGGGCGGAGGTGCCCCAGCGGTTGTTCTGCACGACGTAGCGACCCTGGATCACGGTCGAGCCGTACTGTTCGCAGATCTGCGTGTCGGCGGAGGCGCTGCCGCTGAGGGCCACGGCGACGAGCGAGCTGGCGACCAGCAGCCCGGCGGCGGCCAGGACCCGAAGTTGACGTTTCATGACGCTCCTTGACTCGGCGCGTGCCGGGCGCCGGCTGTGGTGGGGTGGTGCGGGAGCGCTCCCACGCTCAACGACACATTTACATGCTTGAAACCGAGGCGCAACCGCCCGCGTCAAACTGGTGAATTGTGAGGATCGCCATCCTGCCGCCGAACGGGCGTCCAAGGGCGGCCAGCTAAGCGGCGCGGACGGCCGAGGAGCCGCTCGGGCGGGCCGATCGGGCTCTGGTGTGCGCCGATCGCTCCGAGTAGCGTGTTGCCTCCGACGCGTGCCGTTCCCCCTCCGGAGGCGTACACCACCATGCGTAGCTCCCCCCTGCGCATTCTCATCGTCGGCGCGGGCATCGCCGGCCTGGCCGTGGCTCGGGCCCTGCGCCTGGCGGGTTTCCGGCCGGACGTCACCGACAAGCTGCCGCCGGGGGAGTCGACCGAGACCGGCCTGTACCTGCCCGGCAACGCCGCCCGCGCGCTGCACCGGCTGGACCTGCACGACCCGGTCCGACCGCTCGGGCAGGTGATCCACCGGCAGCGCTTCTTCGACGCCGCTGGGCTGCCCCTCTGCGAGGTGGACCTCGACGCCCTCTGGGCCGGCGTCGGCGAGTGCCGGGCGCTGCCCCGGGCGGACCTGCACCGGGTGCTGCTCAGCGGCGCCGGCGGCGCCGTCCGACACGGCGCCGAGGTCCGCACCCTCGATCTGCTTCCGCGCGCCGTCGGGGTCACCTTCACCGACGGCACCAGCACCGAGTACGACCTGGTCATCGGCGCCGACGGGCCGCGTTCCTCGGTCCGGGCCCTGGCCGCGCTCGGCGGGCCGCCCCGCCCGGCCGGGCACGTCGTCTACCGGGCCGTCCTGCGTGACGGCCCGCCCGTCACCGACTGGACCGCCCTGCTCGGGCAGCGCTCCGGCCTGCTGCTGGTGCCGATCGGGGAGGGGCGGCTGCACTGCTACGCCGACGAGGCGGGCACCGAGCCGCCCGCCGACCCGCTGGCCCGGCTGCGCGAACTCTTCGCCGACTACCGGGGCCCGGTGCCCGAGGTGCTGGCGATGCTCGACCGGGTGCACGCCGGGATCACCGACGAGGTCGAGCTGGGCCGCTGGTACCGGGGCCGGGTGCTGCTGGTCGGCGACGCCGCGCACGCCACCGCGCCGACCCTGTCCCAGGGTGCCGCGATGGCCCTGGAGGACGCCGTGGTGCTGGCCGAGTCGCTGCGCGCCGCCGGCAGCGTGGAGGCGGCGCTGGTGGCGTACGAGAGTCGTCGTCGCCCGCGTACCCGCTGGGTGGCCGACCGGACCCGGGACCGCAACCGGACCAGGGACGTGCCGCCGGCGCTGCGCGACCCGCTGTTGCGCGGACGTGGCGGACGGATCTTCGGGGAGCATTACCGGTTGCTGGTCGGCCCGCTGTAGGCCCGTAGTAGATCGTGTCACGCCACCCCACGCGGCGCTGCGACCTGCCGGGGACTATCCTCCTTGCGGATGACGGCCCGCCGATAAACAGCGTGTGCCGAGCGGGACAACCGAGAACCGGAGGCCACTCGTGACCACCGTCGCACCCAAGCCGGTCGTGACCCGGCCCTGGCCGGTCCGGGAGCCGGTCAAGGGGTCGGCCATCGCGCGGCTGCTGCGTACCACGGACGCGAAGCAGATCGGGATCATGTACATGGTCACCGCGTTCGTGTTCTTCATGGTCGGCGGCCTGATGGCCCTGATCATGCGGGCTGAGCTGGCCCGACCCGGGCTGCAGTTCCTGTCGCCCGAGCAGTACAACCAGCTCTTCACGATGCACGGCACGATCATGCTGCTGTTCTTCGCGACGCCGATCGTGTTCGCCTTCGCGAACTACATCGTGCCGATCCAGATCGGCGCGCCCGACGTTTCCTTCCCCCGCCTGAACAGCTTCGCCTACTGGCTGTACCTGTTCGGCGGCACGATGGCGACCGCCGGTTTCATCACCCCGGGCGGCGCCGCCGACTTCGGCTGGTTCGCGTACGCGCCGCTGAGCAGCGTCGAGCACTCGCCCGGCGTCGGCGCCAACATGTGGATCATGGGTCTGGCCATCTCCGGCCTGGGCACCATCCTCGGCGCGGTGAACATGATCACCACGGTGCTCACCCTGCGTGCGCCCGGCATGACCATGTTCCGGATGCCGATCTTCACCTGGAACATCCTGGTCACCAGCCTCCTGGTGATCCTGGTCTTCCCGCTGCTGGCCGCCGCGCTGTTCGCGCTCGCCGCGGACCGCATCCTCGGCGCCCACGTGTACGACCCGGCGACCGGTGGGCCGATGCTCTGGCAGCACCTGTTCTGGTTCTTCGGGCACCCCGAGGTCTACATCGTGGCGCTGCCGTTCTTCGGCATCATCAGCGAGATCATCCCGGTCTTCTCCCGTAAGCCGATCTTCGGCTACAAGGGCCTGGTCGCCGCGACCGTCGCGATCGCGGCGCTCTCGATGAGCGTCTGGGCGCACCACATGTTCGCCACCGGCCAGGTGCTGCTGCCGTTCTTCAGCTTCCTGAGCTACCTGATCGCGGTGCCGACCGGCATGAAGTTCTTCAACTGGATCGGCACCATGTGGCGGGGCCAGATCAGCTTCGAGACGCCGATGCTGTGGGCGGTCGGCTTCCTGGTCACCTTCCTCTTCGGCGGTCTCACCGGTGTGCTGCTGGCCAGCCCGCCGCTCGACTTCCACGTGTCGGACTCGTACTTCGTGGTGGCGCACTTCCACTACGTGCTCTTCGGCACCATCGTGTTCGCCGTCTTCGCCGGCATCTACTTCTGGTTCCCGAAGATGTTCGGCCGGATGCTCGACGAGCGCCTGGGCAAGGTGCACTTCTGGCTCACCATGATCGGCTTCCACACCACCTTCCTGGTGCAGCACTGGCTCGGCGCCGAGGGCATGCCCCGCCGGTACGCCGACTACCTGCCCGGCGACGGTTTCACCACGCTGAACACGATCTCCACGGTCGGCGCGTTCATCACCGGTATCTCCACGCTGCCGTTCATCTACAACTGCTGGAAGTCGTACAAGACCGGTCCAGTGGTCGAGGTGAACGACCCCTGGGGTCACGGCAACTCGCTGGAGTGGGCGACCAGCAGCCCGCCGCCGCTGCGCAACTTCGACCGGATGCCCCGGATCCGCTCCGAGCGGCCGGCGTTCGACGCGAAGTTCCCGGAGCTGGCCGCCGGTCAGAGCCTGGCCGGCCCGCCGGAGGGTGGCTCCAAGCCGCTCACCAGCGAGTCGGATGGCGGCGCTCGCTACAGCGAGGACATCGCCAGCGACATCGACCGGCACTGACGCTCAACCCGCTCGACCGTACGAAGGGCGCCGCCCCCGGGGGACCACCGGGAGCGGCGCCCTTCGCCATGTCCCGCCCTGGCTGGCCCAGCCCCGGTCCGACCCGGCTCCGACGGTCCGCCCTACCGTGCTGCGCGCTCGGCGCTGATGGCCCCGCTCGGCGATGGCCTGCTCTGGCCGGGCTCAACCCCCGCCGTTCTACTCCCCGCCCTCCTTTGCGCGGCCGGCGTCGCACCGCTCGGCCGGCTTCCGGAGGCGACCGTACTGACGAGCGATATACCTGTGAGACATATTTATGCCTCACAGGTATATCCGTGTGTGTATGCATGCCGTCAACCGACGTCCGAGGGGTCCTGCCACCGGCACCATCGCCCGCCGCGACTGGCCGTCGCCCGAGGTAGCCAGCGGCAGTCAGCGGGCGGCGGGGGCGAGATCGGCCTCGACCGGCGGCGGGGTGGCCGCGTCGGCGTGGCGACGGCGGCGCAGCTCGCCGGGGAGCACGATCAGGGTGACCAGCGCGCCGAGCGCTCCGGTCACCACGAAGCCCCAGAGCGGCGCGCTGCCGTCGATCACCGCGCCGGCGAGCGGTGCGCCGACCGCGATGCCGACGGTGACCGCCGAACCGTGCAGGCCCATCGCCTCGCCGCGTACCTCGGCCGGGGCCAGACGGCTGACGGCGTCGGAGGAGGCCGCGATGGTCGGCGCGCACAGCGCGCCGGCCGGGATCAGCGCCAGGCAGAGCAGCCACCAGTGCGCGCCGCCCAACCCGACCGGGATGGTGCAGAGCGCGAGTGCGGCGGTGAGGGCCAGCGGGGAGAGCGAGCGGTGTACCGCCCCGTAGGCGAAGCCGCCGGCCAGGGAGGCGATCGCCCAGCCAGCCAGCACGACGCCGGTCCAGCCGACCTCGCCGCTGGCCCGCAGGACGGCGACCACCGCGACGTCGGTGCCGCCGAGCACCAGGGTGGCGGCGGCGCTGAGCGCCAGCACGGCGAGCAGTCGGGGCGTCAGCCACTCCCGCCGAGGCACCTGGCGCCGTGGGCCGGCGGGTTCGGCGGCGCCGCGGATCGGCGGGTTCACCAGCCACAGAGCGATCCCGGCGGCGACGATGCCGCCGCCGACGAGGTACATGGTGGTCTGCGCCGAGATCGCGGTGACCAGGGCCACCGCCAGCGCCGGGCCGATCATGAAGGACAGCTCGACGGACATGGAGTCCAACGCGTACGCCGGCCGTCGTTGATCTTCCGGGACCAGCGCGGCGATCGACTGGCGGACCACCGAGAAGATGGGCAGGGCCAAGGAGCCGGCCACGAAGGCGGCCGGCAGCAGCACGGGGTACGGCAGCGTGGGCGCGGTGGACCAGAAGATCGCCTCGGCGATGGCGGTGAGCACCAGAACCGGACGCAGTCCACGCCGGTCGACCAGTCGGCCGAGCAGCGGCCCACCGATCGCAGCGCCCACGGTGATGGCGGCGCCCACCAGGCCGGCCGCGCCGTAGCCCCGGTCGAGGTCGAGCACGACGTGGAAGGTCAGCGTGACCCCGGTCGCGGTGAGCGGGATGCGGGCGAGGACGGCGACCAGCAGCAGCGACCGCAGGCCGGGCAGTGCGAGGGCTGCGCGGTAAGGCTTCATGTTCACGTTGGTCCGTACCTCCGGCGACATCCTCGACGGAGGGTGGACCATTGGCCAATAAATTACCGCCTCATGCGGCCCTGATCACAGGCTCGCCGTGCAGGATCACGCCGGCGCCGTCCATCGCCCGCAGCGCCACGTCGGTCGTCTCCGGAGCGACCGCGGCGGTCAACTCCAGCAGGACGGTGGTGGCGAAGCCCTCCCGGGCGGCGTCGAGCGCGGTGGCGCGGACGCAGTGGTCGGTGGCGATGCCGACCACGTCGACCCGGTCCACGTCGTGCCGACGCAGCCAGTCGGCCAGGCACTCGCCGTCGTCGGCGTGCCCCTCGAATCCGGAGTACGCCGCCGCGTGCTCGCCCTTGTGAAAGATCGCCTCGACCCGACCGGTCTCCAGCTCGGGGTGGAACTCGGAGCCGCTGGTGCCGACCACGCAGTGCCGGGGCCACGACTCGACGAAGTCCGGCGGATCGCCGAAGTGCGCGCCCGGGTCGATGTGATAGTCCTTCGTCGCGACCACGTGCCGCCACCGGCCCGGCTCGGCGGCGAGCAGCCGGGAGATCCCGGCGGCCACCCCGGCGCCACCCGGGACGGCCAGCGAGCCGCCCTCACAGAAGTCGTTCTGCACGTCCACGATGATCAGCGCGTCGGCCATCGGGGTCCCTTCGAGGTCGGATCAGCGGGCTCAGGCGGCGGGTACGACGGTGACCGGCACGGCCGGGTCGCCGGCCGAGAGCTTCAGCCCCTCCCACGGGATGGAGATGAGGCACTCGCGCAGGTGCTCCCGGGACTCGTCGAGGGTGGGCAGACCCACGGGTTCGCCGTCGATCACGTACGAGCGCTGGAGCATCCGGTCGTTGGCCTGCCGGTCGGGCACACCCTGGGGGACGATGATCTCCTCCGTGGCGGTGCCGGTCGGCTTGTGCCGGCGGACCGCGACCTTGCGCCCACCGATGGTTGCCTTGTGCTCGGAGCGCTTCACCACCGGGCGGCCCTCGACCTCGACGAGCTTGTAGACCAGCCCCGCCGTGGGCGCCCCGGAGCCGGTGACCACTGCCGTCCCCGCGCCGTACATGTCGACCGGCTCGGCGGCCAGCGCCGCGATCGAGTACTCGTCCAGGTCGCCCGAGACGATGATCTTCGTCTCGGTGGCGCCCAGTGAGTCCAGCAGTTCCCGGGACTGCTGCGCGATCACCGCGAGGTCACCCGAGTCGATCCGGATCGCCCGCAGCTCCGGCCCGGCCACCGCGATCGCGTTGCGGATGCCCTGGCTGATGTCGTACGTGTCGACCAGCAGCGTGGTGTCCTTGCCCAGCGTGGCCACCTGCGAGGCGAACGCGGCCCGCTCGTCGTCGTGCAGCAGGGTGAACGCGTGTGCCGCCGTGCCCGCCGTCGGGATGCCGTAGCGCTCGCCGGCGGCGAGGTTGGAGGTGAACCGGAAACCGGCCAGGTACGCGGCCCGCGCCGCCGCCACCGCCGCCTCCTCGTGTGCCCGGCGCGATCCCATCTCGATCAGCGCCCGGCCCCGGGCGGCGGTGACCATCCGCGCCGCGGCGGCGGCCACCGCGCAGTCGTGGTTGAGCACGGAGAGCGCCAGCGTCTCCAGCACCACGCACTCGGCGAAGCCGCCGGAGACGGTCAGGATCGGCGAACCGGGGAAGAACAGCTCACCCTCGGCGTACCCGTCGATGTCGCCGGTGAAGCGGTAGTCGGTGAGCCAGGCCGCCGCCGCCTCGTCGACTACTCCGGTGCGGCGCAGGAAATCGACCTCCGCCGGGTCGAACCGGAAGTCGCGGATCAGCTCGATCAGCCGCGCGGTGCCGGCGACGACGCCGTAGCGCCGGCCGCTGGGCAGCCGACGGCTGAACACCTCGAAGACACAGCGGCGGTCGGCGGTGCCGTCCTTGAGTGCCGCACTGACCATGGTCAGCTCGTAGTGGTCGGTCAGCAGCGCGGGGCGGAGGGTGCTCACCGCCCCAGCCTAAGGTTCAGCCCGCGCCGCCGCCCTCGTGGCCCGGGATCGACCGCAGCGCGGCCCACAGCTCGGACCGGCCGGTCACTCCGAGCTTGGCGTAGATCCGCTGCAGGTGGTTCTCCACGGTGCGGGCGGAGAGGTAGAGCCGCTCGGCGATGGCCTTGCTGGTCGCACCGTGCGCGGCGAGGCGGGCCACCTGCCACTCGCGTTCGGTCAGCACCGGCGCCCCGGCCCGCAGCGCCGGCGTGCGGATCAGGTCGCAGCGGCTGAGCAGCCCCGCCAGACGCTCGCGGGCCTCGCCGGCCGCCACCGAGTGCTGCTGGCGCAGCCGGTGCAGAGCCTGTGCGGTGGCCTCGGCGGCGTACACCGTCAGCTCCAGCGCGGCGTAGTCGTCGGCGACCGCGAGCAGATCCGCGGCGGAGTCGGTCACCGCGGCCCGGGCGTGCCGGGCCAGCAGCGGTGGGAGCACGCCGTCCACCTGCTCGGACAGCTCGGCGAGGCGCTGCGCCACGGTGCGCCGCCCACCGTCGGAGCAGGTGGGCCCGACGGGCGCGCCGGCCTGCTCCAACCGGACCAGGTCGTGCAGAACGTGCACCTCGTGCCCGGCGAAACCGTCCGCGCGCAGCCGGTCGGCCAGGTCGTTGAGCTGCTTCACGGCGCCCGGCAGGTCACCCGACGCGGCGAGCACCGCACCCCGGGCCTGCTCCAGCCACGGGTAGAGCACCGCCATGCCCGGCGCGTGGGTGCGGTCGGCCTCGGCCATCGCCTCGGCGGCCTGCGCCGCGTCTCCGCGCAGCGCCGCCGCCTGGGCCCGCTCGGCCTGGGCCAGACCGGCGTAGACCCGGCTGGTCGCCAGCACCGCGCAGGCGCCCAACGACGTCCGCATCGCCGAGTCGCTCTGCCCGCGCAGCCGCGCGGCGTACGCCTGGAGAATGGCCAGGTATCCGGTGCCGAGCCGGAAGTCACCGGCACCGGCCAGGTCGGCGAACTCGTCGGCCACGATCGCGTCGATCCCGACGAGGTCGCCGGTGAGCATGAGCCGGGTGCCGCGGGCCAGCTCCAGGGCCAGTTGCAGGTACGGCATGTCGGTGCGCCAACTGGCCGCGGCGGAGTGCACCTGCGCGATGGCCGCGCCGCTGCGCGACAGCTGACCCTGGGCGGCCTGGACGTACGCGATGGTGCTGCGGGCCAGTTCACGGGCGGCGATGCCGGCGGCGGGCCGATCGAGCACGGTCTGGCTGAGCCGTACGGCGGTGACCGTGTCGAGCCGGTGCAGCCGCATGATTGCCTCGAAGGCGTGCACCCGGGCGCGGTCGGCCGAGTCGCCGAGCTCCTCGACCCGGCTCGCGATCTCCTCCACCGTGGACTCTTGACTGAGCCCCCAGTAGCTGACCATGCCGCGGACGGTCAGCCACCGGCAGAGCCGCCGCTCGTCCCCGGCCTCCGGGGTCACCGCGTCGAGAACGGTGATCGCCTCGTCCGGTCGGTCGGCGAACATCAGAATCGTGGCCAGCAGCTCCGCCGCGTCCGAGCCGCCGTCGGCGTTCAGCGCGGCCCGGGCCAGCCGGGTCGCCAGCGGTACGTCGTAGCGGGTGAACGCCTGCATCGCGGCGTCCACGAGCAGGGCGGCGTCCTGTGCGGTGCCCGAGTCGAGCCGCCAGACCGCCACCCGCAGCAGGTCGTCGCGGCGGCGCTTGCCGACCTGTTCCAGCAGCTCGGCGAGGTGCGCCTGGAGGCGTCGGGTGCGGCTGACCGGGCACCGGCGACGCATCACCTCGCCGTAGAGCGGGTGGGCCAGGCGTACGTTGGTCCGCCGGTCGTGCTGGACGACGGTGATCAGGCCGCGTTCCTCGGCGTACTCCACATCGGACTGCTCGGCGGCCTGGTTGAGCAGGTGAAGGCCGAGTGGCTCGCCGAAGGCGACCAGCTCGACGACCGTGCGAACGCCGTCGGTGAGCTGCCCGACGCGGGTGTCGATCAGCTCGGTGAGGCTGGGTGCCAGCTCCAGCCGCCCGGTCCACTTCCAGATCCCGTAGGTGCGCTTCAACTCCTCGCTGCCGCTGGCGGCGTGCACCAGCTCGCGCAGCAGCAGCGGGTTGCCGGCCGACAGCCGGCCGAGCCGGTCGGCGGAGCCGGCGTCGACCGGGCCGCCCAGGATCGCCGCCAGCAGGCCGGCGGTCTCCGACGGTGGCATGGGGGTCAGCTCGACGTGCTCGACCAGGTCGTCGGTCCAGAGTGCGCGGATCGGCAGCGGGATCTGTTCGCCGTCGCGCAGGGTGCCCACGACTGTGGCGTTGTCGGCGCGGGCGACCAGATGCACCAGCGCCGCGGAGGGTGGGTCGAGCAGGTGCGCGTCGTCGATGGCGAGCACGATCCGGCGGCCGGCGGCCTGCTGTTGCAGAACGCCCAGCGCCCAGCGGAGTATGCCGGCGGGGGAGAGGCCCTGGGGCTGCTCCGCCGGGAGGACCTGCACCAGCCCGCCGAAGGGCAGCGCCGCCGTGGTGGCGCTGGCCGCGATGGACCAGATCGCGTACCGGTCGGTGGGCAGGGTGTTGACGCCCTCGCGTAGCAGCCGGCTCTTGCCGATGCCCGCGCTGCCGCTGAAGAAGAGCCCTCGGCCGGCCTCGCCGGTCACCGCCGCCAGCAGGCGGTTGAGCTCATCGGTTCGGCCGACGAACTTCCATCGACTCATCCGCGCAGCATATCCATCGAATTCCGTCCGCGCCCGCACCGTCACGCACCGAAGTTGAGTAGTCGCACAATTACCGGTGAGTATCCGAACTGTTCCGCCTGGTCGGCCGGCCGAACGTACTCTTCCGGCATCCGGGTAGTGTCACCGGAATTCCACGCGACCGGCGCGCCGGTCGCCTGCCCCGGGAGGCCACCCGATGCAGCAGGGCCCTCTCCCTTCGCTCGACTCGCCCGGCGACATGGCCAGCTCAGCCGACCTGCCGAGCTGCAGCCCGCTGCCCACCGACCTCGGCGTGCCCCGTCCCCGGGCGGACGAGCCGCTCGGCGTGGTCGCCGTCGGCCCGGCCGGCGCCGACCGGCGTGCGGTCCTCGCCAGCCTCGTCGGGCTCGACCCGGTGATGCTCACCGTGCCGGCGGGCAGTTGGCTGCTGGTCCGGCACGCCCAGGTGCCCACGCGGGCGGCCTTCGTCCCCGGCTACCGCCAGCCGCACTCGTACGGCGCGGACCGGGACGCCGCCGGCCCGGCGTTGGCCCGCCCACCCCGGCGGGTCGAGCTGAGCGTGCCCGAGCCCCTGCTGCGCCACTTCACCCTGGTCGACACACCGGACACGGGCGCGCTCGGCGTGGCCGGCGTCCGGGTGCTGCGCGAGGCCGTCGGCCGGGCCGGCGCGCTGCTCTTCGTGATCGCGGCCGACCAGGCGTTCACGGCCCATGAGCTGAATCTGCTCGCCGACGTGGCCGCTGCCCCGGTGGAGGTCGTCTTCGTGGTGACCCCGGGTGCGGCCGGTTGGGCGCCGCCGGCCGACGGCGGGGTGCTGACGGAGGACGCGGGGGCGTCCGTCTCGCCGCCCGACGGCCGGCCGGATGAGGTGGACCCGGTGGCGGTGATCGTCGAGGCGCACCGGGCGGCGCTGCTGGCCGCGGTCCCCTCCCTGGCCGGCGCGCGGTGGTTCCCGGTCGACGGCGCCGATTCCGCCGCCGACCTGCGCCGGGCGCTGGTGGGCTGGTCGGCGAACGAGGGGTTGCAGCGGGCCAGCGCCGATCCGCCGGCGCTGCCGGGGCAGCACGACCGGGTGGCGGTGTCCGCCGACCCGGGGGACTGGTCCGAGCGGCTCGACCGACAGGTCCGCTCCTGCTCCCAGCGGATCCGCCAGCACCTGGCACTGGAGTTGGCGAACGTCCATCTCCGGGCCGTCCAGGAGATCGTCTTCGGGGTCGGCTGCGCCGGCCTGCCGGACCTGCTCGACCGGGAGATGGCGGCGCTGTCGCTGCTGGCCACCGCGCAGTGCGACCACGCGGTGCGGGGCATCGTGGCCGACACCGCCGCCCAGGTGCTCGGCGCGACACCGACCGAGGGCGTCAGCCGCCGGATCGCCACCGCCGTCCAGTACGGCCTGGCCGACCACCGCTCCGGGCGCGACCTGGACCGGGTCCTGCTGATCACGAGTACGGCGGGTGTGGCCGGGCTGACCGGCGCGGAGGCGATCGACGCGCTCGCCGGCTATCCGACGGCGACCCGTGACGAGGTGCTTCCGCCGGTCGCGGTGGCGCTCTCCGGCGGGTGCTGGCAGCAGTGGCGTACCCCGGGCAACGATGACCACAGCGCCGCGCGGGCCTGGTCCCAGCGGGCGTTGCGGGAGGTCGAGTTGGAGCTTTCCCGGGAGATCTCCCGACGGTTCGAGGTGATCCGCCTCTCGCTGGGCGTGGTGCTCTCCGATGCAGTCGACCACGGCATCCTGCTCGCCTGACGGCGTGGCCATCTCCCGGCTCGGGCCCGCCCCGCGCCTCGCGTCCGGCGGGGTGCGGGCCGGCTCCGGGGTGGCCACGGCGGGTGATCCTGGTTTGCCCGGCGTTCCGGTTCCTCGGTTCCGGGAAACCGGTGGCACGATGGGGGGCATGGCGGCTCCACAGGTTGCACCGGTCGAGACGCCGGCCACTGACGAGGTGCCGGCGCCCGACCGGCAATGGGTGACGATCGTGTGGGACGACCCGGTCAACCTGATGACGTACGTGACCTGGGTCTTCCAGAAGCTGTTCGGCTACAGCCGGGAGAGGGCGGAGCAGCTCATGCTGGACGTGCACCACAAGGGCCGCGCCGTGGTCTCCACGGGCGCCCGGGAGCGGATGGAGCACGACGCGTCGCAGTTGCACGCGTACGGGCTGTGGGCGACGGTGGACCGCTCGTGAGCGCGCGGAGTACGCCGGGTCTGCGAGCCCCGCGGTCGCGAACGGGGCGGGCAGCGTGAGCATGTTCCGGCGGCAGGCCGGCCGCTATGTCGCCACCTTCGCCGTGGACGAGGTGCGGGTGCTGCGGAAGGTCGCCTCCGAGGTGGTCGGTCTGCTCACCGACGGTTTCGACCACACGGACCCGGTCGTGGGCCGGCTGTTCCCGGCGGTCTACCCGAAGGATGCGAGCGGCACCGCCGAGTTCCGCCGCTACACCGAGGGTGATCTGAAGACTGCCAAGATCGACCAGGCGGGAGCCATCCTGGCCGCGCTGCCCGACGAGGCCGGCGGCGAGGTGCGGTTGGACGCCGAGGCGGCCGAGGCGTGGCTGCGGGCGCTCAACGACGCGCGGCTGGCGATGGGCGTCCGGCTGGAGATCAAGGACGGCACTGACCTGGGTGAGGAGTTGGACGACGCGGTGACCGAGGATCCCGGCTCCAGCCGGGTGTTCCAACTGTCGGTCTACGCGTACCTCGGGTATCTACAGGAGTCGCTGCTCAACGCCTTGATCGACGAGGCGTGACCGGCACCACTTCAGGGCCTGCCCGGTAGGCGTTAGGCTGGTGCACGTGCTGAGCATCGACCGGTCGATCATCGACGCGATCGTCGCCCACGCGCGCCGGGACCACCCCGACGAGGCGTGCGGCGTCGTCGCCGGTGCCGTCGGCAGCGACACCCCGACCCGGCACATCCCGATGGACAATGCCGCCCGGTCGATGACCTTCTACGAGTTCGACTCGATGGAGCATCTGCGGGTGTGGCGGGAGATGGACGACCGGGACGAGGAGCCCGTGGTCATCTACCACTCGCACACCGCCACCGAGGCGTACCCGTCCCGGACGGATGTCTCCTTCGCCGGCGAGCCAGGCGCGCACTACCTGCTCGTCTCGACCCGTGAGCCCGACTCGGAGGAGATCCGGTCGTTCCGGATCGTCGACGGCGTGGTGACCGAGGAGCCGGTCCAGATCGTGGAGGCCGGGGTCGACCCGCACGCCGTGCAGTCCTACATGTTCGGGCAGAGCCCGGCGACGGTCGACTACGAGTGTTCCGGCCGCTGACCCGTCAGCGTTCGCACCCGTTCCGTCCCGTCACCGTTGGCACACCCGTTTGAGGAGCACGACATCATGGCCATCGAGGTTCGCATCCCCACCATCCTGCGCAGTTACACCGGCGGCGCCAAGGTCGTCGAGGGCGCCGGCGACACCCTGGGCGACCTGCTCACCGACCTGGACTCCCGGCACGCCGGGCTGCGTGGCCGCCTGGTCACCGAGGCCGGCGTGCTGCACCGTTTCGTGAACGTCTACGTCAACGACGAGGACGTCCGCTTCCTCGGTGCGCTCGACGCGAAGCTCTCCGACGGCGACAGCGTCACCATCCTGCCGGCCGTGGCCGGCGGCGCGTTCGGCTTCGCCGCGGCAGCGGCGATCAGCTCGCACAGCGCGGCGACCGCCGTCGCCGCGCGCTGAGGGCGGCCGCCATGGCGCGGTACGACAGCCTGCTCGACGCCTGTGGGGGCACGCCGCTCGTTGGTCTGCCCCGGCTCTCGCCGACGGTGCCCGACGGCGCGCCGCCGGTGCGGCTCTGGGCGAAGCTGGAGGACCGGAACCCGACGGGCAGCATCAAGGACCGCGCGGCGCTGTTCATGGTCCGCGCGGCGGAGGAGGCCGGCCGACTCCGGGCGGGTGACACCATCCTGGAGCCGACCAGCGGCAACACCGGCATCTCGCTGGCGATGGTGGCCAAGCTGCGCGGGTACCGGCTGGTCTGCGTGATGCCCGAGAACGTCTCCACCGAGCGGGTCCAGCTGCTCCGCATGTACGGGGCGGAGATCATCTTCTCGGAGGCGGCGGGCGGGTCCAACCAGGCCGTCGCGACGGCCAAGCAGATCGCCGCCGAGCACCCGGACTGGGTGATGCTCTACCAGTACGGCAACGAGGCCAACGCGCGGGCGCACTACGAGACGACCGGTCCGGAGCTGCTGCACGACCTGCCCACCATCACGCACTTCGTGGCCGGGTTGGGCACCACCGGCACCCTGATGGGCACCGGGCGCTACCTGCGCGAGAAGGTCGAGGGCATCCAGGTCGTGGCGGCCGAGCCGCGCTACGGCGAGCTGGTCTATGGCCTGCGCAACATCGACGAGGGGTACGTGCCGGAGCTGTACGACGCCTCGGTGCTGTCCCGGCGCTTCTCGGTCGGCACCCGGGACGCGGTGCTGCGGACCCGTCAGCTCGTCGAGGTGGAGGGCATCTTCGCCGGGTTCTCCACCGGCGCGATCCTGCACGCCGCGCTGGCGGTGGCGCACGAGGCGGTCCGCGACGGCCGACGGGCCGATGTGGCGTTCGTCGTCTGCGACGGCGGCTGGAAGTATCTGTCCACCGGCGCGTACGGCGGCACCCTCGCGGATGCCGAGGACGCGCTGGAGGGCCAGCTCTGGGCCTGACCGCAGGGGTCTTGCGCGAACGGGCCATCGGCGTACGCGTCGGTGGCCCGTTCGTCGCCCGCGCCTCTGTGAGCAGGTGTCACGTTCGTGACAACTTCCAACGGATGATTCTTGTCCTCGGGCACCCCAGCGTAGGCTGCGCAGCGTGGCGTACGCGTCGGTAGAGATCATGGCCGGGACGACCGCCGGCATGGATACTACTGACAGTGACAGTGAGACGACCCGATGCGACTGACTGTCCTGGGGTGTGCCGGTAGCTTTCCCGGCCCCGAGTCGCCGTGCTCCGCCTATCTCGTCGAGGCGGACGGCTTCCGCCTCCTGGTCGACTTCGGCTCGGGGTCGCTGTCCAGCCTCCAGCGCTACGTAGGGCTGCACGCCCCCGACGCGATCCTGCTGACCCACCTGCACTGTGACCACATCCTCGACGCCGTGTCGTACGTGGTGGTCCGCCGGTACGCCCCGGACGGCCCGTACCCGCCGTTGCCGGTGTACGCGCCCTCGGGCGCACCGGACCGGCTCAGCGCCGCGTACGGCGACGACGGCACGGTGGAGGACGTCTACCAGTTCTACGCCTTGCAGCCGGGCACCTTCCCGATCGGGCCGTTCACCGTCACCGTCGACCGGGTCAACCACCCCGTCGAGACGTACGGCGTGCGGTTGGAGCACGGCGGCCGGTCGCTGTGCTACTCGTCGGACACCGCGCCCTGCGACGCGTTGCTGCGCCTGGCGCAGAACGCCGACGTGTTCCTGTGCGAGGCCAGCTACCTCGACGGCGTGGACAATCCTCCGGACCTGCACCTGACCGGCCGGGAGGCGGGCGAGACGGCGACCAAGGCGGTGGTGGGCCGGCTGCTGCTCACCCACCTGGTCGCGGCGTGGGGCAGCGAGGCGCACACGTTGGAGTCGGCTGCCGCCGCGTACACCGGGCCGCTCGAGGTGGTCCGGGCCGGCGCCAGCTACGACATCTGACCGCCGGAGGCGGCGCGGCGGCGGGCCGCCCGCGCTCGGGCCCAGGAGTTCGGCTGGCCGGCGGCGGTCGCCGGATTCCTGCGGGTGCACGACGCGCACGCTGCTCGGGACACCCCGGGGGAGGCGGATCGCCGCACCGCATAGGGTGCAGGGCATGGCGCGACCTGACGGGCGAGGGCCCTCTCAACTCCGACCGGTGACCCTGACCCGGGGCTGGAGCACCCATCCGGAGGGCTCGGTGCTCGTCGAGTTCGGCGGCACCCGGGTGCTCTGCACGGCGAGCGTCACCGAGGGCGTGCCCCGCTGGCGCAAGGGCTCCGGGCTCGGCTGGGTGACCGCCGAGTACGCGATGCTGCCCCGGGCCACCAACACCCGCTCGGACCGGGAGAGCGTCAAGGGCCGCGTCGGTGGCCGTACCCACGAGATCTCCCGCCTGATCGGGCGCAGCCTGCGCGCGAGCATCGACCTCAAGGCGCTCGGCGAGAACTCGATCGTGCTCGACTGCGACGTGCTCCAGGCCGACGGCGGCACGCGCACGGCTGCGATCACCGGCGCGTACGTGGCGCTGCACGACGCGGTGGGCTGGCTGGCCGCCCGCAAGGCGTTGGCCGGCAAGCCGGAGAAGGTGATGCACCGGTCGGTGGCGGCGGTCAGCGTCGGGATCATCGCCGGCGAGGCGCGACTGGACCTCTGCTACGAGGAGGACGTGGCCGCCGAGGTGGACATGAACGTGGTGTGCACCGGCGCGGGCGACTTCGTCGAGGTGCAGGGCACCGGCGAGGCGGGCGTGTTCGCCCGCGACCAGCTCGACAGCCTGCTCGACCTGGCCGTGGCCGGGTGCGCGGATCTGGCCGAAGCCCAGCGCAAGGCACTCTCGTGAGCGCGAGGAGTGAGCTTGCGAGCCCCGCAGTCGCGAACGAAGGTGGTTCCGCATGAACAGGGTCCTGCTGGCCACCCGTAACCGTAAGAAGCTGGTGGAGCTTCAGCGGATCCTGGACGGCGCGCTCGGCGCGCACCGGATCGCCCTGCTCGGCCTCGACGACGTCGACGAGTACCCGGAGCTGCCGGAGACCGGCCTCACCTTCGGCGAGAACGCGCTGATCAAGGCGCGGGAGGGCTGCCGGCGTACGGGGCTGCCGACGATCGCCGACGACTCCGGGCTCGCCGTGGACGCGCTGAACGGGATGCCGGGCGTGTTCAGCGCCCGCTGGTCCGGTCGGCACGGCGACGACGGGGCCAACCTCCGCCTGGTGCTCGACCAGATCGCCGACGTGCCGGACGAGCACCGGGCCGCGTCCTTCGTCTGCACGGTGGCGCTGGTGCTGCCCGGCGGCAAGGAGCACCTGGTCGACGGCCGGCAGTCCGGTCGGGTGCTGCGCGCGCCGCGCGGCGACGGCGGGTTCGGCTACGACCCGATCTTCCTTGGCGACGGGCAGGACCGGACCAACGCCGAGCTGACCCCGCAGGAGAAGGACGCGGTCAGCCACCGGGGCAAGGCGCTGCGGGAGCTGGCCAAGCTCGTCGCGAAGGTGCTGCCGCCCGCCGCCTGACGGTGGCGGAGGTGCTGCCGCCCGCCGCCTGACCCGCGGCGGACGACAGCGACCCGCGGAGGTCAGCCCAGTGGGCCGACCTCCCGTTCGATGGCGGCGCGCAGCTCCGGCCCGGCCAGCACCGCGCGGGCGGCCTCCAGCACCGGGGCGAGGAACACGTCCGGGCCGGGTTCGCCAGCGGCCGTGGCCAGGGCGGCGACGGCGGCCCGGCCGGCCGGTGACGGCACCAGCGGCGCGCGCAGTTGCAGCCCGCGTACGCCGGCCAGCAACTCCACCGCGAGCAGGCTGGTCAGGTTGTCCAGCACGGTCCGCAGCTTCTTGGCCGCCGCCCAGCCCATCGAGACGTGATCCTCCTGCATGCCGCTGGTGGGCAGCGAGTCCACCGAGGCGGGGGCGGCGAGCCGACGGTTCTCCGCGACGATCCCGGCCGCCGTGTACTGGGCGATCATCAGGCCGGAGTTGACGCCGGCGTCGGGGGAGAGGAACGCGGGCAGTTCCCGGGAGCGGGTGACGTCCAGCAGCCGGTCCACCCGCCGCTCGGCGATCGCGCCCACCTCGGCGGCGGCGATGGCGAGGAAGTCGGCGGCGAAGCCCAGCGGCGCACCGTGGAAGTTTCCGGTGGACTCGACCCGGCCGTCGGGCAGCACCACCGGGTTGTCCACGACCGACACCAGTTCCCGGGCCGCAACCGTGCGGACGAAGTCCAGGGTGTCCCGGGCCGCGCCGGCCACCTGCGGCGCGCAGCGCATCGAGTACGCGTCCTGCACGGCGTGCGCCAGGTCGTCGCGGTGCGAGTCCATGACCCGGGAGTCCTGCAACAGCCGGTGGATGTTCGCCGCCGACGCCGCCTGGCCGGGATGCGGACGGATGGCGTGCAGCTCGGGCAGGAACGGCCGCTCCGAGCCGAGCATCGCCTCGATGGCCAGCGCGGCGGTCACGTCCGCCATGGCGAACAGGTGCGCCGCGTCGTGGATGGCCAGCAGCAGCATGCCGAGCATGCCGTCGGTGCCGTTGATCAGCGCCAGCCCCTCCTTGGCGGCCAGCTCGATCGGCTTGAGCCCGGCGGCGGTCAACGCGTCGGCGGCGTCCTGCCGCTCGCCGGCCGGGCCGAGCACCCAGCCCTCACCGAGCAGCACCAACGCGCAGTGCGCCAACGGCGCGAGGTCGCCGGAGGCGCCCAGCGAACCATGCTCCGGCACCCACGGGGTGATGTCGTGGTTGAGCAGGTCGACGAGCGCCTCGGCGACCTGCGGGCGGACCCCGGAGCGGCCCAGGGCGAGCGAGCGGACCCGCAGCAGCATCATGGCCCGCACCACTTCGCGCGGCATCGGGGCGCCCACCCCGGCGGCGTGCGAGCGAATCAGCGCGTGTTGCAGCTCGGCCCGCCGCTCCGGCGCGACGAACGTGTTGGCGAGCGCGCCGAACCCGGTCGACACGCCGTACACGGGCCGCCCGGCGGCCTCGATGCCGTCCACGATCGCGCGGCTGGTCGCCATCGCGTCGCGGGTGGCCGGGTCGAGGGTCACCGTCGCGGTGCCGCGCGCGACCGCGAGGACGTCGTCGGCGGTGATACCGGTGGGTTGAATGATCACGGTCGTCACTGTGGAACTCCGTTGCGTATTACCTGGTGGATCAGGGGGACACCGGGCCGGTAGGCCAGGTGCAGGTACGACGGCGCGTCCAGGACGACCAGGTCGGCCCGTGCGCCGGGGGTGAGCACGCCGACGTCGTCGCGGCGCAGGGCCCGTGCGCCGCCGGCGGTCGCCGCCCACAGCGCCTCCGCCGGGGTCATCCGCATCTCCCGGACGGCGAGGGCGATGCAGAACGGCATCGACGAGGTGTACGACGAGCCGGGGTTGCAGTCCGTCGCCAGGGCCACGGTGACTCCGGCGTCGAGCAGCCGGCGGGCGTCCGGGTACGGCGAGCGGGTGGAGAATTCGGCACCGGGCAGCAGGGTGGCGACCGTGCGGGTGCCCGACCCGTCGCTGTGGGCCGTGCCGGCGAGCGCGTCGATGTCGGCGTCGGACAGGTGGGTGCAGTGGTCCACGCTTGCCGCGTCCAGCTCCACCCCGAGCTGCACACCCGGGCCGGGGCCGAGCTGGTTGGCGTGCAGCCGTACGCCCAGCCCGGCGGCCTGCCCGCAGGCGAGGATGGCGCGGGCGTGGTCCACGTCGAAGGCACCCCGCTCGCAGAAGACGTCGATCCACTTCGCGTGCGGCGCGGCGGCGGCCAGCATCGGCCCGCAGACCAGTCCGACGTAGTCGTCGGGGCGGTCGGCGTACTCGGCGGGCACCACGTGGGCACCCAGGAAGGTGGCGTCCTCGGTGAACTCGGCGGCGATGCGCAGCGAACGGGCCTCGTCGGCGACGGTCAGCCCGTACCCACTCTTGATCTCGATGGTCGTGGTGCCCTGGCGCAGCGCCTCCCCGCGCAGCCGGCGCACGGTGGCCCGCAGCTCGTCGTCGCTGGCGGCCCGGGTCGCGCCGACAGTGGTCCGGATGCCACCGCCGGTGTAGGGCTCGCCGGCCATCCGGGCGGCGAACTCGGCGGCCCGGTCCCCGGCGAAGACCAGGTGCGCGTGGCTGTCCACGAAGCCGGGCAGTACGGCGGCGCCAGCGGCGTCGATCCGCCGGTCGGCGGCCGGCGCGTACGCGGCCGGCCCGACCCAGGCCACCCGGCCCTCCTCGACCAGCACGGCCGCCTCGCGGCGGATGCCCAGCGGGCCCTCGCCGACGCCGTTGGTGACCAGCTCGCCGATGTTGTCGACCAGCAGAGCGCTCATGAGCGGATCACCGCCTCGATCGACGCCGACAGTTCGGCCGGCACGTCGACGCTCAGGTGCCGGCCCTCGGCCACCACCACGCGGCCGTCCACCACGACCTGGTCGACGTCGGCCGCCCCGGCCGCGAAGAACGTCCCCACCGGCGGCACCCCGGCGGTGCGGGCGCTGTCGAGTCGTACCGTGACCAGGTCGGCGCGGGCGCCCACGGCGATCCGCCCGGCGTCGGCCCAGCCCAACGCGGCGTGCCCGGCGGCGGTCGCCATGGTCAGCAGGCCCGCCGGCGTGAAGTGGCCGCGGCGGCGGGTGCGCAGCCGCTCGTCCAGCTCCACCGCCCGGGCCTCCTCGAACAGGTCGATCACGGCGTGGCTGTCGCTGCCCAGGCTCAGCCGGATCCCCGCGTCGGCCATCCGCCGGGCCGGGCCGATGCCGTCGGCGAGGTCGCGTTCGGTGGTGGGGCAGAGGCACACCCCGGTCCGGCTGTCGGCGAGCAGCGTCAGGTCGCCGCTGGTCGGGTGGGTGGCGTGCACGGCGGTGGTCTCCGGCCCGAGCACGCCGTGCTGGGCGAGCAGCGCGGTGGGCGTACGCCCGTGCACGGCCCGGCACTCGTCGTTCTCGGCAGGCTGCTCGGAGAGGTGTACGTGCAGCGGTGCGCGCCGCTCCCGGGCCCAGTCGGCGACCGCGCGCAACTGCTCCGCCGGGACCGCCCGCACCGAGTGCACGGCCGCGCCCACCCGGGCGTGCGAGTCCGCCGGCTGGAACGCCGACACCCGCTGCGCCCAGCGGACCGCGTCGCCGTCGCCGAAGCGCCGCTGCGGCCCCGCGAGCGGCCGGCCGTCCACCCCGGCGCTCAGGTAGCAGGCGTCCAGCAGGGTGAGCCGGATACCGGCGTGCGCGGCGGCCTCGACAAGCGCCGCGCCCATCGCGTTCGGGTCGTCGTACGCGCCGCCGTCGGGTCGATGGTGCAGGTAGTGGAACTCGCCGACGCAGGTGATCCCCGCGAGGGCCATCTCGGCGTAGACGGCGCGGGCCAGCGCCAGGTAGGTGTCCGGGTCCAGCCGGTCCGCCACCGCGTACATCCGGTCCCGCCAGCTGAAGAAGTCGCCCCGGCCGCCGTGGGTACGCCCGCGCAGAGCCCGGTGGAAGGCGTGCGAGTGCACGTTCGCGAGGCCGGGCAGGGTCAGGCCGGGCAGCGGCACCGCGTCGGCGTACACGTCCACACCGGCGCTCGGCCGACCGGGCGCGGCCAACGCGGTCACACCGGTGATCACCCCTGCGTCCGTCTCGATGAGCACGTCGGGCGTGGGCTGGGCGAGATTGGGCAGCCAGGCGTACTCGGCGAGCCAGCGGGTCGGGGTCAGCGGCATGTCAGCTCCTCCAGCACGCGGGCCAGCGCGCGTACCCCGGCGGC
Organism: Micromonospora sp. NPDC005194; assembly: GCF_040608335.1. Taxonomy (NCBI): domain Bacteria; kingdom Bacillati; phylum Actinomycetota; class Actinomycetes; order Micromonosporales; family Micromonosporaceae; genus Micromonospora; species Micromonospora sp. NPDC005194. The sequence goes on from NZ_JBEXIA010000022.1 coordinate 22,221, forward strand.
GCAGTCGTCGTCGGTCGCGGCCTCGGCGGGGGAGTGCGACACCCCGGTCGGGTTGCGCACGAAGAGCATCGCGGTGGGCAGGTGCGCGGCGAGCACCCCGGCGTCGTGCCCCGCACCGGTCGGCAGCACCGGCGCGTCGAGCAGCGCGGCCAGGCGTCTGGCCAGCCCGCCGTCGAAGGCGACAAGCGAGGTCACCGACTCCTCGGTGACGGTCACCTCCGTACCGTCGCGGCGGGCCCGCTCGGCGAGCTTGCCCCGGACCGCGTCGACCAGCCCGGCCAGCGTCTCGGGGTCGGCGGCGCGGGCGTCCAGCCAGCCGGTCACCCTCGACGGAATGGCGTTGGTGGCGTTGGGCTCGACGGCGACCCGGCCCACGGTGGCGTGCGCGCCGCGCAGCCGGGCCTCCTTGTTGGCCGCCAGCACCGTGAACGCGTAGGTGAGCATCGGGTCACGGCGGTCGGCCATCCGGGTCGTACCCGCGTGGTTGCCCTCGCCGACCACGTCGAAGCGCCAGCGGCCGTGCGGCCAGATCGCGCTGGCCACACCGACCGGCGCGTCCGTGTCGATCAGCGCGCGGCCCTGCTCGACGTGCAGTTCCACGAAGGCGCCGAACCGGCCCAGCAGCTCCGGTCGGGCGCCCGCCGGCCGGGCGCCGAGCGCGTCGGCGAAGCTCACCCCGGCCGCGTCGCGCAGGCCGGCCGCGCGGTCGGCCGCCAGCGCGCCGGTGAGCAGCCGCGAGCCCAGACAGGGTACGCCGAAACGGGCGCCTTCCTCCTCGACGAACGCGCCCAGCACCAGCGGTCGGACGGGGGTGACGCCGGCGGCGCGTAGCTCGTCCACGGCCAGGAACGCGCTGACGATGCCGAGCGGCCCGTCGTACGCCCCGCCGTGCGGCACCGAGTCGAAGTGGCTGCCGGTCAGCACCGCGTCGGAGCCCTCCGGGTCGCCCCAGTGGGCGAACAGGTTGCCGTTGCCATCCTCGGTGACCGGCAGGCCCCGCCGCTGCGCCTGCGTACGGAACCAGGACCGCAGCTCCTGCTCCGGCTCGGTCAACGCGTAGCGCAGGTAGCCGCCGCTGCCGGCGTCCCGTCCGACCGGCGCGATCTCGTCCCACAACGCCCGGAACCGGCCGGGAAGGTGGTCCGTCACGAGTTGCCACCCTCGGTCATCGGCACCCGGACCCCGGTGCGCTCGGCGACCTCGCGGGCGCTGTCGTAGCCGGCGTCGACGTGTCGGATGACGCCCATCGCCGGGTCGTTGGTGAGCACCCGCTCGATCTTCTGACCGGCGAGTGCGGTGCCGTCGGCCACGCAGACCTGACCGGCGTGGATCGACCGCCCGATGCCGACGCCACCGCCGTGGTGGATCGACACCCAGGACGCGCCGCTGGCCGTGTTGACCAGCGCGTTGAGCAGCGGCCAGTCGGCGATCGCGTCGGAGCCGTCGGCCATCCCCTCGGTCTCCCGGTACGGGCTGGCGACGCTGCCGGTGTCCAGGTGGTCGCGGCCGATCACCACCGGGGCGGAGAGTTCACCGGAGGCGACCATGTCGTTGAACCGCACACCCGCCCGGTCCCGTTCGCCCTGACCGAGCCAGCAGATCCGGGCCGGCAGGCCCTGGAAGGCGACCCGCTCGCCGGCCAGCTTGATCCACCGGGCCAGCGACTCGTTCTCCGGAAACAGGTCCAGAATGGCCCGGTCGGTGGCCGCGATGTCGGCCGGGTCGCCGGAAAGCGCCGCCCACCGGAACGGGCCCCTGCCCTCGCAGAACAGCGGCCGGATGTACGCGGGCACGAAACCGGGGAAGTCGAAGGCCCGCTGGTAGCCGCCGAGCTGCGCCTCGCCCCGGATCGAGTTGCCGTAGTCGAACACCTCGGCGCCGGCGTCGAGGAAGCCCACCATCGCCTCGACGTGCTTCGCCATCGACGCTCGGGCCCGGTCGGTGAACTCGGCCGGCTTCGCGGCGGCGTAGTCGCGGGCGTCGGCCAGCTCGACCCCCACCGGGAGGTACGCCAGCGGGTCGTGCGCGCTGGTCTGGTCGGTCACGATGTCGATCTCGACGCCCCGGCTGAGCAGCTCGGGAAAGACCTCGGCGGCATTGCCGACGACGCCGACGCTCAACGCCCGCCGGTCCCGCTTCGCCGCGAGGACCCGCTCGACGGCGTCGTCCAGCGAGTCGGCGACCTCGTCCAGGTAGCGGTCGTGCACGCGACGGTCGAGCCGGGTGCGGTCCACGTCCACGATCAGGCAGACGCCGTCGTTCATGGTGACCGCGAGGGGCTGCGCGCCACCCATTCCGCCGCAGCCGGCGGTCAGCGTCAGCGTGCCGGCGAGACTTCCGTCGAACCTCTTGGCGGCCACCGCCGCGAACGTCTCGTAGGTGCCCTGGAGAATGCCCTGGGTGCCGATGTAGATCCACGAGCCGGCGGTCATCTGCCCGTACATGGTCAGGCCGAGCTGTTCGAGGCGGCGGAACTCCGGCCAGGTCGCCCAGTCACCGACCAGGTTCGAGTTGGCCAGCAGCACCCGGGGCGCCCACTCGTGGGTGCGCATGACCCCGACCGGGCGCCCCGACTGCACCAGCATCGTCTCGTCCTCGCGCAGGTCGGTCAGCGTACGGACCAACGCGTGGTACGACGGCCAGTCCCGTGCCGCCTTGCCGGTGCCGCCGTAGACGACCAGGTCGTCGGGGCGTTCGGCCACCTCCGGGTCGAGGTTGTTCATCAGCATCCGCAGGGCGGCCTCCTGCTGCCACCCGCGGGTGGTGAGCTGGCTGCCCCGTGCGGCACGGATGGGCTGGGTCATCTGCGGTCTCCTCCGGTCAACCGAGGAACAACTGTCGGCGGGCCGCGGAGGCTTCGAACGCCTCCAGACGGCGTTGGGTGTCGGCCGGCGCGGCGTCGCAGATCGCCTGCAACAGCACCATGGCCAGGGTCATCGGGGCGGTGTGCAGGTCGAAGACGAGCTGGGCGCCGACGGCGGCCGGCAGCAGCACGTCGGAGTGTTCGGCGGCCGGGCTGACCGGCGAGTCGGTGATCGCCACGACGGTCAGCCCGACGGCACGCGCGTCGCGCAGCGCGTCCAGGGTCTCCCGGGGGTAGCGGGGCAGCACGAAGGCGAGCACGGCGGACGCCCCGGCCTCGGCGGCCTGCTCCAGGCGGTCGGTGAGCAGGCTGCCGCCGTCGTCGAGTACCCGTACGTCCGGGTGCACCTTGGCGGCGAAGTAGGCGAAGTACGCGGCCAGCGGCGCGGCGGCGCGCAGGCCGAGCACCGGCAGCGGGCGGCTGGTCGCGAGCAGCCGGCCGGTCTCGGCGATCCGGTCGGTGTCGGCGAGCTGACCGGCCAGCCGGTCCAGGTTGCCCATCTCGGCGCGTACCGCCTGCTGGAGCTCGTTGCCGGCGTCCGTCGGCCCGCCGGGCGTCGTGCTGGTGAGGTCGCGCAGCCGGCGGCGCAACGCCGGATAGCCGTCGTGGCCGAGCGCGACGGCGAACCGGGTGACCGAGGGCTGGCTGACCCCGGCCAGTTCGGCGACCTCCGCCGCGGAGAGGTACGCCACGGCCGGGGCGTGCTGCACGAGACAGTGCGCGATCCGACGCTGGGTCGGGGTGAGCCGTACGCCGTCGAACAGGTTGAACACCTGTTCGGCCGACGCCTGGACCGCTCCGTCATTCACTCCGCGACTGTATGCATGAAAACTTTCACGAAGCAAGTAGTGGCTCGATCACCGGCGGATGCCGGCCGAGGAGGGTCAGGTGTGCGAATGGCCGGTACTATCCGCACGGCGGTACAACGGAGGAGTGCGCATGCAGCCGGAAGGCCCCTACAGGTTCACCCACGCGCTCGGCGGGTCTCCGGTGGGGAAGGCGTGGGCCGCGATCGACGAGCAGGGCCGGTTCGTCACAGTGGCGGTGCTCGACGCCACTGTGGCCGCAGCGCCAGGCTGGCGCGAGTCCTTTGCCGGAGTCGCCGATTCGCTGGCGCAGGCTCCGGGTGGGCCGGCCTACACGTACGCCGACTTCTCGGCCGACGCCCCCTGGGTGGCGTACCCGGCCGAGGCGGGTGCCGGGGCCGAAAAGCTGTTCCGGGCCCTCGGCGTCGAATACACCCCCGCTCCGACGGCTGCGCCGCCCACGTCCGCCCCGCCGTCGGTGTCCGCCCCGCCCGTGTCGAGCCCGCCGCAGCCGGTCTCCGCTGTGCCGCAGGCCCCGTGGGCAGTGCAGACAGGTCCCGTCCCCGGCAAGTTGGTGTCCGCGATCCCGCACCCGATCTCCGGCGTACCCATTTCGCCGGCCGAGGTGACGTCGGCGCCACCCGCCCCGGTGATGTCGGCACCTCCCGCGCCGGTGAACTCGGCACCACCCGACACCTACAGCCACGGTCCGACGAACGCCGACCTGTTCGCCTCGCCAGTGCGTCGCATCACCCCCTCCGCACCGCCCAAACGGCGGACCGGCCTCTGGGTCGGAGCCGCAGCGCTGGTACTGGTGGTGCTGGCGGGCGGGGGCGGCCTCGTCGCCTGGGCCGGCCGGGCTGACGACGACAACCCGGCCGACCTGAACGCCGCTGCCACCGCCGCTGCCACCGCCGAATCGCCACCGATGCCTACCGCCCCGCCACAGTCGCCGGGAATCGAGCCGCCGCACGGAGGCAAGTGGCCGGCACAGTGGCCGGGGTTCACCGAACGGGACAACGTGCGGACGCTGACCGGCCTCGAAGGGCTCGGGTTCCCGGTGAAGGTTCCGATGGACTGGTCCTGCACACTTGCCGGTCAGGCCGAGGGGTTCGTCAAGTACAACTGCGGCATGACAGCCTCCGGGGGGTCGCCGATCGGTGGTGAGCTGATCGTTCGGAACTGCCCTGAGCCGTGTGACGAGCAACGCCAGACCACGATGCGGATGAGCGAGGAGGCGTGGGGCGCGCGGTGGATCCGCAGCGGGCAGTACGCCACCTACGCCGAGGCGCTCATCAACGCCGACGGCGAGCAGCGGCACGCCCTAGTCGTCGTCGCCTACTTCCGCAGCGGGGACGGTGTCGTCGACCGGCAGCTCGTGCTCCGCATGACCAGCCCGGTGCCGGAGGCCCAGCAACTGCGCCGGGTCGCCACCTACCTGCGGGACGTCGTGGTCTTCTGAACCTGCCGTGGATACGCGTGCCGACCGGCACGCGTATCCACGTAAATCGCACTCAGCGCCGGGCTTCGGCGATCCAGTCCGTCATACGCGCGGCGAACTGCTGCTCGGAGAACGCGGCGGCATGTGCCCGGATGCGCTCCGGCGACAGTTCCGGCAGGCGGTGGACCAGCGGTACGAAGCTGCGTGGGTCGACGGAGTCGACGAGGAAGCCGGTCTCGCCGTTGTTGACGGTCTCCAATAGACCGCCGCGGCGCAGACCCAGCACCGGGGTACCGCAGGCCTGTGCCTCGACCGGGATTATGCCGAAGTCCTCATGGACCGGGAACAGCAGCGCCCGCGCACCCCAGTAGAGCTGGCGCAGCCGCTCCTTCGAGGGGCGTACCTCGAACGTCACCGCCACCCGGGCTCGCTCGGCGGCGTGGCGGAGCGCGGTCTCCTCGGGACCCGAGCCGGCGATGACCACCGGCAGACCGGCCGCCTCGGCGATCTGAATGATCAGGTCGAAGTTCTTGTACGGGATCCACCGCCCGACCCCGAGCAGGTAGTCGCGGGACTGGCTCTGGTCTGCAGCAGGCGCGGCAGCGAAGTAGTCGACGTCCACCGGAGGGTTGATGACGACCGCGTCGCGCCGCCAGTACCGGGCGATCCGGGCACGCACCTCCTCGGAGTTCGCGGCGTACCCGTGCACGTGGCGGCTGAGCCGCACATCGGCGGTCTGCAGCACACGCCGCGGCAGGGTCAGCAGCGGGTTGGAGCCCCGCCCGTCGAAGTTCGGGCTCCAGATGTATCGGGCGGGGGAGTGCACGTAGCTCAGGTACCGGGTGTGTTCCGTCGAGCCGAGCCGTACGGTGTGGGCGAACGCGTGGCTGGACGAGATGACGAGGTCGAACCGCTCCCGGCTGAGGGTCCGCCAGACCAGCGGCATCAACGGCAGCGCGCCTGCCTTCGTACGGCGCAACGGTGTCTGCGCCAACCAAGATTCCCGCAGGTTGGGCTCGACGGCGTCGTGGTCCTTCCACAACACGAAGCGCTCAGCCTCCGGCAGCAGGTTGCTGATCTGCCGGAAGACGTTCTCGGAGCCGCCGGTCGCCCCGAACCACTCGTGCACGAGCGCCACCCGCCTGCTCGTCAGATGGTCGAGCGGGCGCGTCCCGTCGGCCTCAGGATGGGCGGAAAGATCGTCTACCACTGGTTGCTCCTCATGCCGTGGGGACGCCGGCGTCCGGCCGTACCGGCCAGCCGAGATGGTCGCTGCTCGCCTGTTGCGCTCTGATCTGCGCGTAGCCCTACTGCAACCTCCGGCGCAGCACCCGGGCGGCGACGAAATGCGGCGCGAAGCCCGCCTCCACGAACTGGATGATGGGCCGGACCTGCGAGTACTCCGCGGAAAGAGCAGCGATCATCCACTGTACGTAGATGAGGACGACTCGCTTGTACGTCAACCTGTACCACACGACGACCGCGAAAAGCAGGTAGATCTTCAGTTCGACGGGACAGGGGTCGAGTCGCCGGATTCGTTGGCCGGCTGCGGTGCTTCCCGCTCCGAGGTGTCGTCCATGCCGGTCACCAGGCCGGTGTGCATCGCCATCGGGTCCTCACTTGATCGCCACCAGGCCGTCCTGCTGAGGCTCGTCCGTGCCGTGGCCGAGCTTCTTCAGGACGAACGACAGGAACGTACGCCGAAGCGAGGGCACGGCCGTTACGTAGCCCACCCAGATCAGCAGGATGGCCACGCACGATGCGATGAGGCGTAGCGGCCCGGCGCCGGCCAGCAGATATCCGGCTACTGCGGCGACGGCCGCGCCGGGCAGCGCGAGGGCGAGCAGGCGTGTGCTGTAGCCCAGCACCGACAGCCACCTCGCCGAGATGAGGAACATCAGGACGCCGCCGATCGAGGACGCCGCGCCGATCGTGAAGGCCCCCCACTGCCTGTACAGCAGGAGGTTCACGGCGATCGGAATGCCGAAGGACAGCGCCATCACGATCGCGACCTGGAAGTTGGCCCCTCGGGCGTTCAGCACTTTTACGAAGGTGTAGCCGAGGACGTGTGCCCAGATCCCGAGCGCGAAGCCCATGAGCAGCACCGACGAGACGTCCACGGCCCGCTCGTCGAACTGGCCTCGGGCATAAAGAAGGGTGACGATCCCCCGGCTGTTCAGCGACAGGATCAGGGCGAGGGGCACGGCCACCAGGATCACCGGCGGGATCAGTCGGCCGAGCCCGTCACCCACCTCATCGGCCTTCATGCGGGCGAACGACGCCAGGCCGGCCAGACCCAGCGGGGCGGCGAGCAGGGCCATGCACGAGTCGACCACGAAGCGTGCGTACTCGGTGGCCGCTACCACCTCGACGCCGAGCAGCGAGCCGACGGCCCGCTCGACCGCGATCGAGCCCTGCAGGATCACGGGAATCAGCAGCAGTGGCCGCAGGCGCCGCCAGAACATCCCGAGGGCCACCTTGGCGGCCGCCCGATCCGGGCGGTGCGAACCAGTGTCGTCGCCTCCGTGCAGGTAGCCCTGACGGCGGATCCAGTAGGCGCCCCAACCCCACAGCACGATGTACGGCACCGTGAAGCCCCACGCCAGCACGGAAACGTGCCCGGTCCTCCAGGCGATCACCGTGGCGAGGATCAGCCCGACGCTCTGGCACGAGGGCCGCAGGTTGATCAGGCGGACGTCGTCGTTGGCCAGGCCGACCAGGGTGTTGAGGTTGTACAGGACGTAGAACGGAACCCCTAGCGCGGCGATGCCGAGCATGGTCGCGGCGATGTCCGCCGTGTGCGGATCCAGCCCCGGCCCCAGGAGCCCAACCCACAGGTCCCGCCCGAAGATCAGCGCCACGGCCAGAAGCAGGGAGAAGACGGCCAACAGCAGGTGCACCGCACGGTGCAATGTCCGCGCCATCGCCGGCCGCTCCTGGCGGTACTGCACGTACAGGGGAAGGAATCCCGCAGTCAGCGCGTCGGCGGTGAAGAAGTTGATCGGTACCAACGTCGCAGTCAGCGCGATACGGTTGGCTGCCACCACCCGCCCCGCCCCGAAGAGCGCGGCCAGCAGCACCTCGCGGAGCAGGCCGAGGATCTTGCCGGCGATGCCGCCGAGGACCAGACGGAAGAAGATCTTGCCCATGGTCAGGCTCGGCGCTGTGTGATCAGGTGCGCAAACTCCGCCAGGTAGTCCCGGGCACACTGGTCGAGCAGGAAGGCCGGGGGCAGCAGATTTTCCCGCGGCGCTCGGTCCGCGGTCACCTTCAGCAGCACGTCGGCAAGAGCGTCTGAGTTCGACGTGTCGACCTCGTGCATCACCTGGCTCAGCGCTTCGGATCGGATCGACCCGGCCGTGACGACGCAGGGCAGGCCGCCGGCCAACGCCTCCAGCACCGCCATCGGAAGCCCTTCCAGTCGCGCGGTGGTGAGCAGTGACACGTCCGCGGCCGAGTAGTAGTCGGGCACCGCGTCCGCGTCCACCCGTCCGGTGAAAACGACCATCTTCTCCAACTGGAGCTTGCGGACCAGGCCGCGCAGCCGTCCGTCGTCCGGGCCATCGCCCACCATGAGGAACCGGAACCGGTCGCCGAGGCCACGGTCACGGAGGGCCGCTGCCGCCTGCAGGGCACGGTCGACCCGCTTCTGCACGTGCAGTCGGCCGATATAGCCGACCAGTACCGTCGCCTCGTCGATTCCCAGAGCGCGTCGGATCCGGTCCCGGGCCGCGCGGTCAAAGGCGTGGTCCTCGGCCCGGACGCCGTTCGGAATCAGGCGGATCTTGCCTGGCAGCGTCGACCAGTTCTGTGGCGCCGCGGTCAGCGACTCGACCACGTTTTCGCCGACCGCGATCAGGCGGTCGAAGTCGCGATACCGGGCAAGGTCGCGGACCAGCGAGAGGGCGTTCTTGGGCGTACCGGCCAGGGAACGCGCGGTGGGTGTCCGCAGCTTCGACCCGAGTTCCATGGCGGACGTGCCGTGGGCCTGGAGCACGAACGGCGTGTGCGGGTGCAGGGCCCGCTCCCGGACCACTGAGTAGGAGCCGGCGCTGACCGAGAGAACCACCCCCGGTGGGGTGCCGATCGCCGCCCAGTGGGCCCGGGACTCCTCCCACCAGGCGCGGGAGTAGTGGCCCGGCCGGGTGCCGGCCAGCGGCGTCACCTGGACGCCGTCCTCTGTGAACGCGCCGGTCCGGCCCGGAATCGCCGTGGTGACCATGTGCACCCGCGGTACGTTCCTGGCCCACTCGGCGGCCAGTCGCCAGGCGAGGGTTTCCATCCCGCCGGTGTGATGGTGCGGCGTCGACCGGGAATGGATGAGAATTGACTCGATCACAGCAGATCCCTGTACAACGACTCGAGTTTCTCGGTCTGCCGGCGCAGGTTGAACCGGTCCTCGACGGTCTGCCGCCCGACCTTCCCGAACCGGTCGCAGAGGTGCTTGTCCCGCAGCAGTTCGATCAGCCGGTCCGCGAGCGCGGCGACATCCCGCTCGGGCACCAGGAAGCCGTTCGCCCCGTCGGTCACCGCTTCCGGTATCCCGCCGTGGAGAGTGCCGATCACCGGCTTGCCGGAGGCGGCCGCCTCCAGGAGGACCATGCCCAGCCCCTCCTGGTCACCGTCCTGCGCCGTCACGCTCGGCAGGCAGAGCAACGTCGACTGGCTCAGCCACTGGAGGGTAACGCTGTGCTTCTGGGTGCCCAGGAAGCGCACCGATGCCTCGATGCCGAGTTCCCGGGCGAGCGCGCCGAGCGGGTCGCGGAGCGGACCCTCACCGATGAGCGTCAGCTCCGCACCGGGAATCGCCTTCCGCACGTCAGCGAAGGCCCGCAGCAGGTATTGCGTTCCCTTCTTTTCCACCAGCCGCGCGACGTGCAGGATGCGGGGCACCTCGACAGGACCGGTGGGCTGGATGGCGTCGACGTCCACGCCGATGGGCAGTACGCGGCACCGATCCGCGGGGTATCCCCACTCCACCGCGCGGCGGCGGATGTGCTCGGACACGCAGACGAACACCGCGCCCTCAGTGAAGAGGGAGTTGCGGAAGGTGACGTAGTTCAACCACGACGGCTTCTTCGAGGCGAGCATCTTCGCCCGGGTGACCGTGACGTCGAAGCCATGCAGGGTCGTGACCAACGGTACTCCCAGCGCCTTCGCGGTGGGGACCGCGTACACCCCCTCGACGCCGAAGTGGGCGTGCAGCAAGGCGGTGCCGCGCTCCGCGAGGGCGCCGGCCAGCGCCTCGGAGCGGCGCGTCAGCGTGTACGACAGGACGGCCGGCTTGCCGAACTCCGCGACGCTAAGCGATTCGGTCCCAGGCCGGTCCGGAACCAGATCCCGGCCCACGAACAGCGGTCGGAAGCTGCGCATCGCCAGCGCCTGGCTCGGGATGAACGTCTCCGAGGGCAGGAACTGTTGATGTCGAAGGATTCCAACGGCGGGTAGTCGCATGATCGTTCGACTCCTCGCGGCCGCCCCCGATGAGGAAGGCGACCAGCAGCGAAAGGATAGGTATGAGGTGGATGTCACCGAAAATCTCGGTGTTGTCACCCAGCCCATGAATGAGCGTCCAGGCGATGGCCGCGGTGGTCCAGAGCGCGAACGCTCGGTGTCGAGGCTCGCCGTTCGTGACGACGCGGACGGCGAGCCGCAACGCGAGCGTGAAGAACGCGGCGGTCAACACCAGGCCGACCAGACCTGTCGCGGCCCACGCCGCGAGGAGGACGTTGTGCGGCGGGAAGCTGCGGTAGATGCCGTGCTCTCGCGCGTATGTCCCGAAGCCGGCGTCCCAGCCGCCGTAGCCGAGGCCGAGCAGCGGGTCACGCAGGAACGCCTCCGCGCCGAAGCCCCAAATGGCCGCCCGGTCGCCGAAGGACTTGGCCAGCGCATCGGTGAAGCCGAGGTTGACGGCGAGCAGCACGGCCGCGACCGCGCCGAGCAGACCGGCGCCGCCCAGCCCGAGCAACAGTTGACGGCGCCTGCGGCCGGTCGGCCAGTGGCGGACGCTCCGTCGGGCCGGCCCCGACCCGCGCGTAGGGGCGAGACGTTGGACGGCGAGCACGGTCGCGGGTAGGGCGACCGCGAGGATCGTCGCCGATTTCGAGCCGGTGATCGGCACCGCCGCCAGCGCGACGAAGCCCACCACCCGCGTCCACCGATCCCGGGTGACAGCCGCGACGGCGAACGCGGCAATCGCGTTCACACCGAGGAACAGCCCGGCGACATTCGCGTTCACGAACACCCCGCCGGACTTCGCCTCGTCGAAGACGTTGTTGGGACTGTCCCCAAACAGGGCGGCGACGGTGTTCTGCCCGGCGACGATTCCACCGACGGAACGCAGGAACGCGTCCTCCACGCCAGGTAGGACCCGGAAGGTGAGCACCATCGCCGCCTCCACCATGACCCAGGGCCAGTACCAGCGCGCCAATCGGCGCAGCAGATCGGCGTCCTGACGGACAGCCTGGAGCATCAGCGTCAGCGTGACGATGAACTGGCCGAGCAGCGCGATCAGCGGCAGACCGGCCCGTGGATCCGGCGACCAGACCAGCGCGAGCATCCGTACCACGAGCAGCGCCACCAGGACGCGGAAGAAGCCGAGGCGGAGCAGGTCGACGCCCGAGCCGCGACGGGCCGCAAGGAGGACTCCCGGAGCCAGCAGGATGGTGACCACCGTCGACGCAGCGATGTCGGTGCTGCCCTTGGGTAAGAGGTAGAACTGCGGCAGGGCGAGAAAGAGCACCAGGCAGGCCGCGGCCGCCGGCGTCGATCCGGTCGCGATCGCCCAGGATGCGGCCGAGCGTGCCCTAGCCACGGGTGCCTCCAGTCTCGCCGGCAGGCCGCGCCACGACCTCGGCGGCGCGTCGTGGCATGCGATGTGCGATGTCCCGCAGGAGGCCACCCCGCGAGCGCCAGCCGAAGTCGCCGGCATACCGGACACGGGCCTCGATCACGTCGTCCGTGCTAGGGCGGATCGTCGCCAGCACCTGGCCGACGAAGTCGCCGGTGGAGCTCGCGGCGGTGATGTGCTTGGTGGCCCGCGCCGCCTGTACGACGTCGGGGATGGGGGTGCTGACCACGTTCAAGCCGGATGAGAGGTACTCATAGCACTTGAGCGGGCTGACGCCGACGGTGTAGTCGTTCAGCGCGTACGGGATTAGCCCGACGCTGCAGGTGCCCGCGGCGGCGGCGAGTTCGTCGAGGGTCAGTACTCCCAGGTACCTGGCGCCGAGCCGTTCGAGTTGGGCCAGTTCGCGGTCGAACCCGCCGCCGCCCGCCGCGATCGGGCCGGCGAGAAGAAGCTCGCCGTGCCCCTGAAGTGCGGTGGTCAACGTGCGCAGCAGTTCGAAGTCCAGCTTGTGTGGCGAGAGGTTGCCCGCGAACAGTGCTGCGGGAAGCCGCTGCGCCGCCGGCTGGCTCGCGGCGGAGAAGACATCGATCTCGGCGACGTTCGGCAGCGTGAGGACCTCGGTGAACCCGACGTCGCTCAGGTGGGCGGTGACGGCCCGGCTGGTGCCGATGGTCAGGTCGGCCAGCTCCGCCAGGTGCCGCTCGCCGGCGGACACGGCCGAGGCGTCGATGCCGGGAAAGGCCTGAAGGATGTCGACGCAGTGGTAGAGGGTGAAGTCCGCGTACTGCTCCAGGCCGTACGTGACGGGCGTGAACGTCCAAAGAATCCGAGGGCTCGGGCTTCGTCGCCATTCGGCCACGGCACGTTCCAGGAGGAGTCGGTTCGGCAAGCGGGTTGGCCCCTGATGGATCGGCACGATGAGCGGCGAGATGACCGTGGCCCGCTCGGGGATGGGACGGTAGGCCGCCGTCTTCTGATGGCCGACGACAGAGTGTCGCAGCCGCTTGGCGATGCGGGTGACGTCCTTCGAGTCGAGTCTCACTCGACGTAGACCCAGAGATTCCACGAAGTAGGTGTCCGAGTCACGGGCCAGTTCCCGTACGACGTAGTGCTGGTTCGTGGCGATCTCAGCATTCCACTCGGCGGTGCCCAGGACGAGGATCGTCGGTGCTGCCGACCCGGCTCCGGAGAGGGGGTCCGGCGGCGAAGGTGGTGTCGTCACGTGTCTCTTCCGGATTCGTCCGGCCACATGTTCGCGCTGCGGCCGCAGGTGTGCAGACCGCGCGGCAGCGGTGGTGCGTGCACGACAGGACGCACTCCGCTACAACCCGATCCCCGTTCGGTTGGGTGCGTTTCGCCAGTCGCGACGGTGGCCGGGCGCACCCGCAGACGACGGCAGCGAGGGCCGCCCCGTCAAGCCGGGGTTAATAGACCTCAGTGCCGGCCGTTCTGTCAATGATGGACCGGACTGCCGGACCGTCCGGTGACGATGCCGAGAAGCTACGTCAGAACGCTACTCAATCCTTCTGTAGGCTTTTGGGATCAGATGGGCTACTCGGAGCACGGAGGAAATAGCTCTTTGGTCAGATCCTGTCGGCGTGGGAACGGTCCGGGCCTGTCGCCGGACAACGGTGACACTCCTTACTGTGGACGTATGACCGACGACATCGTCCTTCTGCTTCGGCGGGCCGGTTTCGGCCCCACCGCGGCGGAGGTGGGCGCCGGAAGGCAACTCGGCTACGCGGCGACGCTGACGGGGGTGGTCGCCCCTGCCGGGCCCGATGTCGGCGCGACCAGCGCACCGGTTCCCGACCTGGGCCCCGATCCGTTCACCCGCCTGCCCCGGCCGACGGACGCTCAGCGGGCTGAGGGAGACCGTCGGCGTACGGAGCAGACGGTGTCCCTCGCGCGCTGGTGGCTCGATCGGATGACCGTGGCAGACCACCAGGCGGTCGAGAAGTTGGTGTTCTTCTGGCACGGGCACTGGGCGACCTCGGTGGCGAAGGTCCGCAGCCCGCAGCTCATGCTCGGGCAACTGCACGCGTTCCGGGAGGCACGCGACTTCGCGGAGTTGGCCCACCACATGGTGCTCGACCGGGCGTTGGTCTACTGGCTGGACGGGCAGCACAACAAGAAGACGGCACCGAACGAGAACCTCGCCCGGGAACTGTTCGAGCTGTTCATGCTCGGTGTGGGGCGGTACACCGAGCAGGACGTCAAGGAGGCTGGCCGCGCACTGACCGGCTGGCGGGTCGTCCTTGACCGTGAGTCGTTGGTCTCCGATCCCCAGCACCGCGACACCGGCCGCAAGAAGGTCCTCGGCGTCACCGCGAACTTCGACGCGAACAGTCTCGTCGACCTTCTGCTGGAACAACCGACTTGCCGGCGGTTCATCGCGTCCCGGCTGTGGTTCCGGTACGCCTCGCCAACCCAGCCCATCCCGGAGCGCACCCGTGACGCGATGGCGGAGGCCTTCCCGGCGCCGATGGCGATGCTGCGAGTGCTCTTCGCCGACGAGGCGTTCCAGGCGACTCGCGGGACGATGGTCCTGCAACCCGTCGAGTGGCTGGTCGGCGCGATGCGTCAGCTGGGGGTCCGGCCGGCCGCCATGCCCGCGCAGGTGTTCACGCAGATCTACTGGGCGATGGAAGCGCTGGGTCAGCGTCCGTTCGCGCCGCCGAGCGTCGGCGGGTGGCCGGCAGGTGCTGCCTGGCTGACCTCGGCCGCAGCCCAGGTCCGGTTGAAGATCGCCAGCATGCTTGTCGGCCTGGTGCAGCCCGGCTCCCTGACACCGGAAGCCGTGGCGCAACTGCTCTGCGTCGAACGATGGACCAACCGGACGTACGCCGTGCTGCGCGACGCCCGAGATGACCGAATGAAGCTGACACTCGGGTTGGTCAGTCCCGAGTACCTGGTGACCTGACCAGAGTGGATGTGTGGACATGGATGCGTTGACCCGACGGCGGTTCCTCATCTCGTCCGGGGTTGTCGCCGGTGGCGCGCTGGCGGCCGGCGCGGGAGTGCTGGGCTTTCACGAACTGCTCAAGAGCGGTGAGAAGACCAGGGCCGGTGATGCCCAGGAGGGCCTGCCCACGCTCGTTCTGGTCACCCTTTACGGCGGCAACGACGGTCTCAACACGGTCATCCCGTACGCGGACCCGGCCTACCACAGCGCCCGGCCGGAGTTGGCGTACGCGCCTGGGCAGGTGCTGCACCTCGACGACGCGTTGGGCCTCAACCCGGTGCTGCGCGGAATGAGACGGCTCTGGGACGACCGGAAGATGGCAATCGTGCGTGGCGTCGGCTACCCGAAGCCGGACCGGAGCCACTTCAAGTCGATGGACATCTGGCAGACCGCGTCGCCCGGCACTCCCGCTCCAACCGGCTGGGTGGGGCGCTGGCTCGACGCGACGAACGCCGCCACCGAGACGGCCGTCAGCTTCGAACCGGCCCTACCGCCAATGCTGGTGGGTAAGTCCCGCGTCGGCGCCTGCGTGAGCTACCGAGGGCTCACCCTGCCGCCGGGCGTCCCGCCCGCCGTCGTCTCGGCACTCGGCCGGGCTGAGCCCTGCGAGTCGGAGATGCAGGCGCGGGCAGCGGCCAGCTACGCGGACCTCATCACGATGAACCGTGTGGTGCAGGAAGCCGCGTCCGGAACCGACGAGCATGGCCATACCGGTGGGAGTGCCGTCCAGGCGACCGGCACGGGCGGCGACAACGCACTCGTCGCCCAGTTGGCGCTCGTTGCCCGGTGCGTGGAATTCCAGGTGCCCACCCGGGTCTACTCGGTGAGTCTTGGCGGGTTCGACACGCACGCGGGCGAGCGCGTGTGGCAGGAGACGCTGCTCAAGAACCTCGACGAGGCGTTGAGCGGCTTCGTGGACCGGATGGGCCGCACCGAGGCCGGCCGACGGGTCACCGTCGTGGTCTACAGCGAGTTCGGCCGGCGGGTCCGGGCGAACGCCTCCGACGGAACCGACCACGGCACGGCCGGGCCGATGTTCGTCCTCGGACATGACGTGGCCGGCGGGCTCTATGGTGAGCAACCGAGCCTGACCGACCTGGATGACGGCGATCTTAAGGCGACGACGGACTTCAGGGACGTCTTCGGCACCGTGCTCGCCAGCGTGTTGGCCGGCGACCCGGACCGTTACCTCGGTGGCTACCGGGCCCAGTTGCTGCCGCTGCTCGTGCGCTGATGCCGGCCGTCAGCGGCCACCACCGCGGAACACCTCGGCAACGGTGCGGAGCACGACCTTGAAGTCCAGCCACAGCGACCAATTCTCGATGTAGTAATTGTCGAACCTCGCCCGGTCCGAGATCGGGGTGTCGCCGCGCAGGCCACTGACCTGGGCGAGCCCGGTGAGCCCGACGGGCACCCGGTGGCGCATCGCGTAGGTGGGGTACTCGACCGAGAACTTCTCCACGAAGTGCGGCCGTTCCGGCCGGGGGCCGACCACGCTCATCTCGCCGCGCAGGATGTTCCAGAGCTGGGGCAGCTCGTCGAGCGACGTCCGGCGCATGAACCGGCCGACCAATCCCACCCGCTGGTCGTGCGCGATGGACCAGTTCGTCTGCGACTCGCTCTCGTCGGTGGGCTGCATCGAACGGAACTTGATGACCTTGAATGGCCTGCCGTATCGGCCGATCCGTTCCTGGTAGAAGAAAATGCCCCGCCCACCGTCGAGGAACGTCGCAATCGCGCAGAGCAGCAGCACCGGGCTGAGGACGAGCAACGCCACCGCGGCGAAGACCACATCGGACGCCCGTTTGACAGCCCATCGCGGGCCGGAGAGCTTGGTATCACCGATCTTGACGATCGGTATCGCGCCAATGTGGTCGGGATATCCGCCCAGGGACCGGGATCCCCAGAGACGCGGCACCGCCCAGAGGTCGGAGCGCGAATTGACCGCCCGCAGCAGGATGTCCATCAACGCCGACTCGGAACAATCCGGATCGGCGATGATCAGGACATCGCATTCGAGCATGTCGGTGAGCTTTTCGAGATCGTCCAGGGTGCCGATCAACGGAACCGACCCGACGCCCTCGCCGAGTGCGACGTCGACGCAACCGACGAACCGCAGGCCGTACTGCGGGTAGCGACGCAGCAGCCGGGCGAGCTCCAGACCGACCGGGCCGCTACCGATGATGATGGTGTTGTGCTCCACCCACCGGCGCTTGCGGGCGACGATGGTGAACGCCCTGCTGAAGGCCCGGCCGACGATCACCAGGCTGGCGGAGAGCGCGACGCCGCGCATGAACCCGCCCACGTAGTGCACCGAGTCGTGACGCTCGGCCGCGATGATGGCGACCACGGCGGCGGAGGCCAGCAACCGTCCGCAGATGCTCGGCAGTTCGTCCAGAATGCCGACGTGCCGCCGGGCCCGGTAGAGCCCGCCGGACGCGAAGATGGCCACGGCGAGCGCCGCGTTGGCCAGCGTCCCCCGCCAGTAGTTCTGGCTCAGCAGCAAGGGGACCAGCAGCGCGGCGACGTCGATGGGTGCCGTCAACATCCACGCCCGCAGCCAGCGCGTCCTCTTCGATGCGCGGGATCCCGCGTACGGCAGAACCGCTGTCGTGTCCATACCGGAGCGGACGGACGCTCTCGCCGACACCCTCGGCGGGTCGGCGACAGAGCTGCTGTCCGCATCGTGGTGCGCCTCCGCCTGCGGCGGCGCGTCGCCGAACTCCGTCCGTCTCGCACCCGGATAACTCATGACCGGTTGGCTCGACATGGTGATCCTCCCCCGTGAGCCCTCCGGCGCAAATTCATAGCCAGGGGGCGATCGCAGGTTACGACCGCGTCAGTTGCACCACCAGAGCCGGCACGGCAATCCTGTCTCCTACTTTGCGGCGGACGCGATGTCGGCCACCGAATCGCGGCGAACCGCGTCGAAGACACGTTGCGCCTTGCCCTTGTCGGCGATCACGACGCTTTCACTGCCGATTTGGCCCGTCCCCTTGGTGGGGCAGGTGAAGAACGCGAGGTTGCCGCCCCGGAGATGACGAAGCTCCATCGACAGGTCGACCAGGGACAGGGAACGGTCGACGGCCACCGAGTTGGCCGTGGCCTTCACGAAAGAGTTCAGCTTGGCGGGATTGGCGAGCACACCGCCGGAGGCTGCCTTGTCCAGAATGGCCTTGATGACCTGCTGCTGATGCTTGATCCGGGTGAAGTCGCCGTTGGCGAAGGCGTAACGCTCGCGGGCGTAGTCCAGGGCCGCGGCCCCGTCCATCGTCTGCCGGCCCTTGGTGAACTCGCGCCGACCATCGGGATTGAGCGAGTGGGTCGAGGTGAAGCTCTGCTCCACGTCGATTTCGACGCCGCCCAGCGCGTCGACGATCTCCTTGAAGCCGGAGAAGTCGACCATCGCCACGTGGTCGATGCGGACGTTTGTGAACTCCTCCACCGTCTGGACCATCAGCGGGACACCACCCCACGCGTACGCCGCGTTGATTTTGGCGTCGGTGCCGCCGCGCCCCTCCTTCGACTTGGGCACGTGCACCCAGGTGTCGCGGGGAATGGAGATCAGCTGAGCGCTGGACCGGTCCTTGGGGAGATGAGCCAGGATGATCGTGTCCGATCGGGAGCCCGAGCTGTTCTCCGTGTCGCGGGAGTCGCTGCCGAGAATCATGATGTTCATGGCGCCGGTCGCCACGGGCTGGGGACGTGACTCCTCGGGAACGTCGCCGAATGCGTCCACTCGCTCGATGTCGGAGTTGATGGATCGGAAGTAGAGCCCGCTCGCAACCACGCCACCGCCAGCGAGCAACGCCACGACCACGAGGGTGATCAGGACGATCCGTTTCCACCGCCGCCGGGGCCGCGGCGACGGGGCAACGATCTGCTCGCCACCATCTGGCTGCCCAGGGTCGACCGGCCCCGAGTTCGTCGGGAGGTTGAGTTCTGCGGTCTGGTCTGCACGCGCCATAGGGGCGATGCTACTGATTCACGTTCCGGCCCGCGTACCCTCGTCCGGCCAGGAACGCCCGCCGATGGTGGGAGGACCGTCGACCGGCGATCGGTGACATTCCCAGCCATCGTCCGGTTGGAACTGGTAAGAACCCACCCGTAGACGCGACGAAGCTCCGACGGGCCATCGCCCGCACACATCTCGCGCCGGTCGCCGCCGTTCGCCCGGGTCGCCCGCCACGACGCCAAGGTGCTGCGCATCTCCGCCCGGTGGCTGGCCACCTCCCGTGAGCATCACAACTACACGTACGAGCTGACCATATTCAGCCGCAACCACCTGGTCTGGTTCGTCAGCATGGTCTGTGACCGGCCGGTCAAGGCGGTCCGCGGGTGGCTCGACAAGATCGAGTCCGACCATGAGCTGCGCCAGCAATCGAGCGGGCCGCCGCGGGGGCCACCCGGCGCGAACTGGCCGACAAGCGGGTCCACTATGCCCGCCGCATCGGGATACGCGATCGTCCGCGCCACCCGCCCCTCGCACGTGGTCGAGACGGGTGTCGACAAGGCACTGGGCACCTGCGTCCTGGCCGCCCGCCGGCAGTGCAACGCCAGCCACCGGTGCCCCGGCGACGGCATCGGCATGGCATGGTGGCCGGGTGCGGCTGACCTCGATTCACACGTACCCCGTCAAGGGTTGTCACCGCCTCGACCACGACGGAGCGTTGGTGCAGCCGTGGGGCCTGGCCGGCGACCGACGCTGGATGGTGGTGGACGCCGACGGCGTAGGCGTCACCCAGCGGGAGACCACGCGGCTTGTCAACCTGCGCGCCGTCGTGCGACCGGGCGGCCTGGTGCTGCGCGCGGACGGGCAGCCCGACCTCGACGTGCCGGAGCCGGCCGGCGGCGACCCGGTGGCGGTACGGACCTTCCGCAGCCGGACGATCCGGGTCCGGGCGCTGCCCGCCGGCGCGGCGGCCGACGCCTGGCTCGGCGCGCTGCTCGACCGGCCCGTCCGGCTCGTCTGGCTGGCCAACCCGGCTCGGCACTTGGCTACCGACGCGCGTGAGCACGACACCGGCGACCAGGTGAGTTTCGCCGACACCTACCCGCTGCTGCTGACGAACGCCGCCTCCCTCGACGCCCTCAACGGCTGGCTCGCCGACGCGGGGGAGGAGCCGGTGCCGATGACCCGGTTCCGCCCCAACCTGGTCGTCGACGGTGCGCCGGCCTGGGCCGAGGACGGCTGGGCCGGCCGGTCGCTGCGCGTCGGCGACCTGCGGCTGCGCGCCGCCGGGCCGTGCGATCGCTGCGTGGTCACCACGACCGACCAGGAGACCGGGGTACGCGCGAAGGAACCGCTGCGCACACTCGGCCGCTACCGAAACGTCCGCCAGAAGCTCCTCTTCGGACTGAACCTGGTGCCCGTCGACAGTGGCCCGATGCGGATCGGCGACCCGGTCGTCATCGAACCCTGACCGGCCAGCGTCCCGGCCGTCACCGTCCGTCGATGCTGTCTTAGCTTTGGCTTAGCCGGCTTGTCCGGCCGCACCTGGGTCCGGCAGCATCGCCGACGTGACCGACGGAAGCGCTCCCGGCGGCGTCGACAGCAGGGGCATCGACGGTTCCGCCATCGGCGTCAAGGACGTCGACATCGAACTCGACCTGGACCGTGCTCCGGACGAGCGGCCCGCGTCCCCGTCCGGCCCGGTGCCCTGGCTGGTCGCAGCCGGGGTCACCGTGCTCGCGGCGGTGCTCGGGCTCACCCTGGCCCTGCGATCCGGCTCCGCCCCGGCCTGCGCCGCCGGCCGGACGCTCGCCGCCGCGCCACCCACCGGCACCGCCACCCACAGCGGCAAGGCGACCTTCTACGACTCGAAGGGCGCCGGCGGCAACTGCTCGAACCCGGCGGCCCCAGCCAACCGGCTCTACGTCGCGCTCGGCCCCACCGAGTACGCCGCCGGCGCCGCCTGCGGCGGTTTCCTCGACGTCACCGGCCCGAAGGGCACCGTCCGTGTCCTGATCATGGACCAGTGCCCGGAGTGCGAGCCGGGACACCTCGACCTGTCCCGGGAAGCGTTCGCCCGCATCGCCGACCCGGTGCAGGGCCTCGTCCAGGTCACCTACCGCGCTGTGGTCAACCCGCCCCTGCCCGGCCCGCTGAGCTTCCGGATCAAGGAGGGCGCGTCGCAGTTCTGGTTCGCCGTCCGGATCGGCAACCACGGCAATCCGCTGCGCGCCGTCGAGGTGCGCCAGGGCGACGACGGCCCGTGGCGCGCAACCGCCCGGCAGGACTACAACTACTGGCTGCTGGCCTCCGGCGCGGGCCCCGGCCCGTACAGCGTGCGGGTCAGCGACGTGTACGGACACCGTGTCACCGTGTCAGGCATCCGGATGGCACCCGGTCAGGTGCAGTCCAGTGTGGTGCGGATGTACGAGCGTGGCGTCGTGGCCAGGACGTCGCGCCCGCCTGCGACGGCCCGCCCGCCCGCGGCCCGACCCAGCGGTACGCCGACATCGGCACGCCGGCCGGCCGAGGTGGCGAAGGCGAGCGCCCCGGCCACCCCGGTCGCCGACCGACCCTCCACCCGACCGGCCGGGGCAACCGCCCGCTGGTGCGGCTGACCGGCCTTCTTGTTGCCGGTCTTCTTGGTGCCGGCCGGCGTGGCGCGGCGGGGCCGGCCTTCCTGCTGCGGACTTGCGTGGTGCGGCCGGACGGCTTGGTGTGGCTGTCCGGCCTGGTGCGCTGGCGGCCTGGTGCGGCCGGCCGCTCAGCCGGTTGGTGTCAGGTCGAGCCACATGAGGATCTCGTCGCGGTCGTCGCCCGGCGCCACCCGCAACGCGCCCGGCAGCCGACCAATCTCCCGATACCCGAGACGACGGTAGAAATTGTCCAGCCCCAACCCGTCGCGCACCGTCACGTGCAGCGCCTCGTGGCCCAACTCCCGACCCAGCCGGGCGGCCTCGCGCATCAGCGCCGACCCGTGGCCCGCACCCTGGGTGTCCGGGTGGATCATCACCCGCTTCAGCACACACCAGTGCGCCTTGAGGCCGAACCGGTTGTCGCTGAAGACCAGCACCGCAACAGGCCGGTCGCCGAGGTAGCCGACCAGCAGCCGGTCCGGCCCGTCCGCGATGCCCGCGAACGTCGGGTCGGCGATCGTACGGACATCGGTGGCGGTGACCGGCGGTACGAAACCCACCGCGCCACCGGCGTTGCTGACGTCCACCCAGAGGGCGACGATGTCGGCGCGCAGCCGTGGGGTCAGTTCGGGATCAAGGACGAAGCGCAGACTCACGGCGCCCATCCTGACCCGGCGGCCAGTCTCCCGGCCCATGATCGTGACGCGTTCGACAGCCAGCCCTGATCGAGCGGCGCTAATTCGTCCACCGACGATGTTGTTTTGTGGGGCCGGCGGGATTCGAACCCGCACTGGTACGGACCTAAACCGCATGCCTCCTGCCGTTGGGCTACGGCCCCTTGAAGCTGTACTCCACCAGCGTCCAGGGCCATTCTGGCCGATGAGGCAGCCGCCTGCCTATCCGGAAGCCCGTGGGAGTAACCGCCTCAGGATCGTAGACCACCTCGTCATCGGCGAGGGCAGGCCGTCGCTGTCCGGCATACGTGGAGGTCTGGCTGTGGCAGTTGGGGCACAGCAGCCGGAGATTGCGCGGCCGGTTGTCGAGAAAGTCGCCGTTGATGTGGTCAACGTGCAGTGTCAGCTTGGCGCCTTGCCACGTCGACCCGGTGCCGCACACCTCGCAGCTTTCCGGAAGGCCGATTGTTGCCAGGGCGCGTTTGAGTCGAATGCCTGGGATCCGACGGGAGCCCGCGGGCAGCACCACGAGCAGATCTTCGGGAGACCGCCGGCGCCAACGTACGCCTCGGTTGTGTGCCTGGCCGGTGAAGTGCGAGGTGTCGATGCCGAATCTCTTGAGCTGCCGGCTGATGTGCGCGTGCGAGCCACCGCTGACCCGGACGCCGAGCAGTCGCATCACCTCGGTGATGTTGCGCGCTGCGGCTGCTGCCTGAGCGAGCGCCTCCGGCGCGTATTTGTACCGAACCATTCACGCACGGTAACGAGACCGTGCGACAGGTTCAGTCCAGGCCGAGGTCTCGGCGGAGCTTGGCGACGTGCCCGGTGGCCTTGACGTTGTAGAGCGCCCGTTCGATCTTGCCGTCGGCGTCGATGACGAAGGTCGAGCGGATCACGCCGGTGACGGTCTTGCCGTACAGCTGCTTCTCGCCGTACGCGCCGTAGGCGGTGAGCACCGACCTGTCCACGTCCGACACCAGTCCGAAGGTGATGGCGTCGCGGTCGCGGAACTTCGCCAGCTTCTCCGGCTTGTCGGGGGAGATGCCAACCACCTCGTAGCCGGCCGCCTGGAGCGAGGCGAGCGAGTCGCGGAAGTCGCACGCCTGCTTGGTGCAGCCAGGGGTCATCGCCGCCGGGTAGGCGTACAGGACGACCTTGCGGCCTCGCAGGTCGGCCAGGGAGAGCTGGTCGCCGGTATCGGTGGGGAGGGTGAACTCGGGCGCGGGGTCACCGGGGGAGAGGCGGTCGGGCGCGGTCATGACCCGACCCTACCGCCGGGCATGCCGGTGTCGGCGTCGGCGGCGCGCGCCGGCCCGTTGATCGACTCGCCGTCCGGTGAGCCGGCGGTCCCGAGCCGTGGCACGCCACTCGCCGGCACCGGCAGGACGATTTGTCGGATCCGCGCCATCCTGTGGCAGCGGCATGAGCAGATCTTGGACAGTTTCCGTCAGCCGCTGACGGAAACTGTCCAAGATCTCGGAGCGGACGGCCGGTTGGGCGTGCAGCGCCGATGCGGTCACGTGGACCCCCGACATCAAGCACGGCGAGTCGATCAACGGGTCGGCCCGCGACGTCGGGGCCTGCCGAAGGTGATCAAGACCATGCGTTGTTGCCAGAGTCTGGCAACAACAACTCCTAGGAAATAGGCTGACCCCGCCGGTCCCGGACGGGTCCGCTGACGCGTGGGAGGTCGCGTGGAAACACTGGCGATGCACATCTCGAACGGGATCATCGACGGTCCCGTCGCGGCGGTGTTCGCGGCCCTGGCGCTCGCCGCGCTCACCGGTTGCGTCCTACGCGGCCGGCGGGACCTGGACGATCGGCTCGCCCCGATGGCCGGCCTGGTCGCGGCGTTCATCTTCGCCGTCCAGATGCTCAACTTTCCGATCTTCACGGCCGGGGTGAGCGGTCACCTGCTCGGTGGCGCGCTCGCCGCGATGCTGGTCGGGCCGTGGGTCGGCGCGCTCTGCGTGGCCGTGGTGCTCGTCGTGCAGGCGCTGATCTTCGGCGACGGCGGTGTGGCGATGCTCGGCCTGAACATCACCAACATGGCGCTGCTCGGCACCGCCGCGGCGTACCTGCTGATCGCGGTGTTGTTGCGGGTGCTGCCCCGCACGCGGGCCGGCCTGGCCGTCACCGCGTTCGTCGCGGCGCTGGTCAGCGTGGTGGTCGCGTCCCAGGGCTTCGTCGTCGAGTACTGGCTGGGCGGCACCACCGACCTGGGCGGCAACCTCGCCGGCCTGGCCGGCACGATGGCCGGCGTGCACCTGCTGATCGGCATCGGCGAGGGCCTGATCACCGCGACCACCGTGCTCACCGTCGCGAAGGTGCGCCCCGACCTGGTGTACGCGCTGCGCGCGCTGCCCGCTCCCGCCACCCCCGCCGTCCCGGTCTCCGGAGGTGTCCGATGAAGAACCGTTCCTGGGCGTTCCTGGCCGGCGGTCTGCTGGTCGCCCTGCTGCTCGCCGGTGTCGTGAGCAACTACGCCTCGTCGCACCCGGACGGCCTGGACTCCTCCCTGCTCAAGGGCTGCACCGTCGACGCCGACGACAACATCGTCGGTGGCAGTTGCCCGGCGCAGCAGGCCCGTGAGCACGAGCTGGGGGACAGTCCGCTCGCCGACTACGGCGTGCGGGGCATCCGGAACAGCTTCGTCTCCACCGGCCTCTCCGGGGTGCTCGGGGTGCTGGTGACCTTCGCGATCGGCGGCGGTGGCTTCTGGCTGCTGCGCCGCCGGGGCGGCGTCTCGACCAGGGGCGACGACACGTCCACCGCGTCGACCGCCGGCGACGACACGTCCACCGCGTCGACCGCCGGCGACGACGACGCGACGGGGGACGCGGTCACCGCCGCGCGCCGCGCCGGCGCGGCCGGCTGAGCAGGAGGTACGCGGATGGGTGCCGGTCACGGGCACGTGCTGTACCGCGAGTCGACCTCGCCGGTGCACCGGCTCCCGCCCGAGGTCAAGATCGTCGCGATGGTGGTCTTCACGATCGCCGTGGTGGCCACCCCGCGCGAGGCGTTCTGGGCCTTCGGCGCGTACGCCCTGCTGGTGGCCGCGGTGGCGGCGCTGGCCCGGGTGGGGCCGCGCTGGCTGCTCAGTCGCGCGCTGATCGAGCTGCCGTTCGTGCTGTTCGCGGTGGCGCTGCCGTTTCTGGGCACCGGCGAGCGGGTCGAGGTGCTGGGGCTGCGGCTGTCCGAGGACGGCCTGCACGGGGCGTGGAACATCCTGGCCAAGGGGACCCTCGGTGTCCTCGCCTCGCTGCTGCTCGCGGCGACCACCACCACCCGGGACCTGATCGTCGGGTTGGACCGGCTGCGCTGCCCGCAGGTGCTCACCCAGATCGCCACGTTCATGCTGCGCTACCTCGACGTGCTGGTCGGCGAGGCGCGACGGATGCGGGTGGCGCGGATCTCGCGGGGTGACGACCCGCGCTTCCTGTGGCAGCTGCGCGGCTTCGCCGCCGGCATCGGAGCGCTGTTCCTGCGTGCCTTCGAGCGCGGTGAGCGGGTCTACCTGGCGATGCTGTCGCGGGGCTACACGGGGCGGATGCCCGCGGTGTGGCAGGGCGACGGCGCGGCGACCGCCGGGCAGTGGCTGGTCGCGGCGACCGTGCCGGTGGTGGCGGCCTCCATCGCCGCGACCGCCGTCGTGCTGACATGATCGGTGTCGTGCAGACCGCCCTCTCGCTGGACGTTCGTGGCGTCCGGTACGCGTACCCGGACGGGCACGTGGCCCTGCACGGGGTGGACCTGACGGTGCCGCGCGGCGACCGGGTGGCGCTGCTCGGGCCCAACGGCGCCGGTAAGACGACGCTGGTGCTGCACCTCAACGGCATCCTCACCCCGACCGAGGGCAGCGTGAGTGTCGGCGGGCTGACGGTCACGCCGGATCGGGCGACCCTGGCCGAGGTGCGACGCCGGGTGGGCATCGTCTTCCAGGACCCGGACGACCAGCTCTTCCTGCCCACGGTGGCGGAGGACGTGGCGTTCGGGCCGGCCAACCTGGGCCTGCGCGGCGCGGAGCTGGCCGCCCGGGTGGACGAGGCGCTGGCCGCCGTCGGGATGAGCGAGCATCGGGCCCGGGCGCCGCAGCACCTCTCGTTCGGGCAGCGCCGACGGGTGGCGGTGGCGACCGTGTTGGCCATGCACCCGGAGATCCTGGTGCTGGATGAGCCTTCGTCGAACCTGGACCCGGCGGCCCGGCGCGAGTTGGCCGAGATCCTGCGCGGCCTGCCGGTGACCCTGCTGATGGTCACGCACGACCTGCCGTACGCGGCGGAGCTGTGTGAACGCTCGGTGATCCTGGACGGCGGCCGGATCGTCGCCGACGCCCCCACCGTCGACCTGCTGAGCAACGAGCCCCTGCTGGCCCGCCACCGCCTGGAACTCCCCTACGGCTTCACCCCGCGGGCGTAGCCCCGCGCTGGGCGTCCGCCGCCTCGGCTGATCGTGTCGCGGCGCGGGAGGCGGCGTGCAGGCGGAGGACTCCGGCTGCTGTCGCGCCGACGCCGGTGATCAGGACTGCGGCCACCATGGCGCGGGCGACCTCGGGTGACCACGGCACCGGGGCGACCGACCGGGTGAACACCGCGGCGTTCGCCACGCCCGCGAAGAGGGCCAGGCAGGCGCCGGCCAGCGCCACCGCGAAGTCGGCCGCCGGGCGGCGGGCCAGCGCGTAACCACCGGCGGCGAGCGCGCCCAGGCCGGTGAGCAGTGCCCAGACCTGACCGCCCAGCAGCCCGGCGAGCACTCCGCCGACGCCCTGGGCGCCAGCGTCCAGCTCCCGCCCCACCGGGTAGAGCACGGCGACCGCGCCGCCGACGACCAGCAGCACGCCCACCGCGGACAGCGCCCGGGCGCCGGCCGTGGAGGCGGCGGCGAGCAGGCCGAGCGCGCCCACCGCGAGCAGACCGACGATGGTCACCGCCCACCAGGTGTACGCGTCCGGCGGTGGCACCCAGTCCAGCGTGCCGGCTATCTGTGCGGGGTCGGCGCCGTCGCGCAGCGGGATCGTCCAGTCCCGGACCCGGTGCTCACGCTCCGGCGCGACGCGTGCCGCGTCGGGTGGTGCCGACTCCTGCCACCGGGCCCGCTGGTCGTGCCAGCGCACGGTGGCCCCGTCGTCGACGCGCCGCCAGGACGGCGGGGCGGCCGGGTCCGCGTCGGCCGGCAGCGCGGTGTCCCCGGCGAGGGTGCGGTTGAGGTACGTGGCGGGGGACCGGCTGTTCTCGTACACGCCGTCCGGACCGATCCGCAGGTACGGCTCGCCGGAGTAGCCGATCACCTCGATCGCCCGGCCGGTGCGGTTGGTCAGCTCCAGTCGAGCGCCCGCCTCGATCACCCGTACCGTCAGGCCGGGCCGGGCCGGCGTGACGCCGGTGACGCGGGTGCGGTAGTCGGAGCCGTCCGGGGCGTCCGCGCCGTGCGCGGCGGCGGGCGCCGCGGTGAGCAGGGTCGTCGCGCAGGCGGTGGCGGCGATCACTGTGGCGCGCGCCAGCAGGGTACGGATCACCTGCCGGCCGCCGCCACGGCCGCGGTGAGGCCCTGCGGGCTGCGGTCGGCGAGTGGCTGGCCGTTGACCAGGACGGTGGGCGTGCCGGTGACGTCGCTGCGGCTGGCCTCCTCGGTGACGTGCTCGGTCCACGTCTTGTACGTGCCATCGGAGACGCAGCCCCCGAACGAGCCCCGGTCCAGCCCCACGCCGACGCCGGTGTCGATCAGCTCGTCGTCGCTGAGCCCGGCGCTGCCCTCGGGTGGCTGCTTGGCGAAGAGCGCCTTGGCGTACTCGCGGAACTTTCCGCCGGCCGCCGCGCAGCCGGAGGCGGCCGACGAGCGCGTGGAGTACTCGGTCGTGGAGAAGCGGTTGAGGTACGCGACCGGGTGGTAGACCACCTTCGCCTTGTTCTCGGCCACCAGCTGCTCCAGCGTCGCGCCGCTGCTCTGCTCGAACTGCTTGCAGACCGGGCAGAGGAAGTCCTCGTAGACGTCGACGGTGACCGGCCCGCCGCCGGTGACGATGCCGGTGCCGGCCTCGTTGGTGCCGGGCGGGGTGGTGAAGGTGTCCGAACGCTGGCTGGACCAGACGCTCCAGCCGATCAGGCCGGCGATGACCAGCACGGCGACGGCGGCGGCGGAGACCCAGAGCGTACGGCGGCGGCGTCGTTCGCGGGCCAGTTGCTCGCGGACCACCCGGGCCGCGTCCCGCTGCCCCTTGCGACTACTCATCCTCGTCCTCCACAGCCGGTTCGGCGGACAGCCACCCGTCCACCGAGAGGGGCGTACGCGGCCAGATCGCCAGAAATCCGGCCAGCACCAAGAATCCCAGGTCCCGGAGGATCTCCGGGAGGTAACTCGGGGCCTGTCCCTCGGCGAGCTGCCCGCCGCTGCCGAAGCAGCCGCAGTCGATGGCCAGGCCACGCGCCCAGGCCGAGGAGATCCCCGCGATGAAGACCAGCAGCAGCGCGACGGAGATGGCCGCGCTGAGCCGGGTGGCCAGACCGAGCAGCAGCAGCACGCCCAGGGCCAGCTCGACGAACGGCAGCGCGGCGCCGATCACGGTCGCCACGTCGTACGGCAGCACCTGGTAGGCGTTCACGGCCCGGCCGGAGGCGGCCAGGTCACCGACCTTCGACGCCCCGGCGACCAACCAGACGGCGGCGAGGCCGAGGCGGGCCGCCGTGCTGAGCCAGGGGCGCACGGCCGCCCAACGGCCGGCCCGGATGGGGGGTGCGGTCACGGTCATTTGTCGTCCCGTCTGCTCCGGAAGTTCCGGGCTCAACCGGTGAGGGCGTCGCCGACGGCCTCGACCAGCTCGTCGCGGGCCCGGGCGACGCGGGAGCGGATGGTGCCTACCGGCACCCCCTCGACGTCGGCGGCCTCGGCGTACGACAGGCCGAGCAGTTGGGTGAGCACGAACGCCGCCCGTCGCTCGGGGCTCAGCCGGCGCACGAGGTCGGCGGCGCCGAGCTGCCCGGCCGGGTCGGGATGCGGACGGTCGGTGTACGCGTTCGCGGCCAGCCGCTCGTCGAGACGGCGACGCCGGATCACCGTCCGCAGGTGGTCGGCGCAGGCCCGCCGGGCGATGCCGAGCAACCAGGTGCGGACACTGGACCGGCCCTCGAACGCCGGCAGGGCCCGAAACGCCCGCAGGTACGTCTCCTGGGTGAGGTCGTCGGCGCTGTCCGGGCCCACCAGGGCGGCCGCGAAGCGCCACACCTCGGCCTGGGTCAGCCGGACGAACACGGCCTGGGCTGCGGCGTCACCGGCGCGCGCGCTCAGGGCCGACTCGGTCGCCGGGTCCCGGGCGACGTCACCTGTCGCACCGGCGGCACCGGAGTCACGCGGGACGGGGATCACGACACACCAGGGTACGCGCCGCCGGGTGTGACGTCAGGGTCCTTCGGCCCTTGGATGGTCTGCGCCACGTCGGGAACTTTTCCCCGCCGCCGGCCGACTACCTGCTCATGACACGCGACCTCTCCTGCGCGGCGCTGGCGGCTGGCCGCAGGTGAGCCGATCCTCCGCCTCGGGTCGCCGACATCCAGGTCCGTCGGCGACCATGGCCGGCATGACTGTCGCACCCCGCCGCTGGATCGCCCGGCTGGCCGCCGCCGCCGGCCTCCTGGTCACCGTCGTCGCCCTGTTGATCGCGCCAGCCACCCCGGCCAGCGCCCACGCGGTGCTGTCGAGCAGCAGCCCGGCCGCCTCGTCGGTGGTGCCGAGCGGGCCGGCCGAGGTGGTGCTCACCTTCAGCGAGTCGGTCCGCAAGGTCCCCGACAAGATCCGGGTCATCGCGCCGGACGGCGCCCGGGCCGACCGGGGCGAGCCGTCCTTCGAGGGCGCCGTGGTCACCATTCCGGTCGACCCGGCCGGTCAGCGCGGCACCTACCTGGTGACCTTCCGGGTGATCTCCGCCGACAGCCACCCGGTCTCCGGCGCGTTCACCTACTCGGTGGGCGCGCCGTCGGCGCCGCCGGTCGATTCCGGCAACGACAGCCGCGCCGACCCGGTGGTGGAGAACGCCGTGAAGGTGGCCCGTTTCCTCGGCTACGCCGGCCTGGTGCTGCTGGTCGGGCCGGCGCTGGTGCTCGCCGCGCTGTGGCCGCGCCGGCTCTCCCGGCGGGGTCCCACCCGGCTGGCCTGGGTGGGTCTCTCTCTGGTGGCCGTGGCCACCCTCGCCGACCTGTGGTTGCAGGTGCCCTACACCGCCGGTGGTGGCCTCTTCGAGGTGACCGGCGAGGGGTTCGGCAGCGTGTTCGGCAGTGCCTTCGGTGCCGCCCACCTGGTCCGGCTCGGCCTGTTGGCGGCCTCGGCGTTCCTGCTGCGCCCGCTGCTGGCCCGCCCGGCCGGCCGGGCCGACGCGATCATCCTGGCCGTGCTCGGCGGGGCGGCCCTGTTGACCTGGCCGCTGGCCGGGCACCCGGCGGCCTCCCCGGCGCCGGCGGTCTCCGTGGTGGTCGACGCGGTGCACCTGGGCAGCATGGCGGTCTGGCTGGGCGGCCTGCTGATGCTCGCCGTCTTCCTGCTGCGCCAGGCCGACGAGCGGGAGTTGGGCGCGATCCTGCCGATCTGGTCACGCTGGGCGGCGCTCGCCGTGTCGGCCCTGCTGCTGGCCGGCACCGTCCAGGCGCTGATCGAGGTGGCCACCCCGGACGCCCTGTTCAACACCACGTACGGGCGGCTGCTGCTCGCCAAGATCGGGCTGTTCGCGATCGTGATCGCCGTGGCCGCGTACTCCCGGCAGTTGGTCCGTCGACGCACGGCGGCCCAGCGACCGGCGCCGGTGCGCCGGGCGGTCCTGGTCGAGTTGGCCGTCACAGTGGTGGTGCTGGGGCTGTCGGCGACGCTGGTGCAGACCACGCCCGCCCGCACCGCCGTGGCCGGGCCGTCCGGCACCCAGGCCGGGCTCTTCTCCACCACCCTGACCAGCTCGCTGTTCACCCTCCAGGTCGAGTTGGACCCGGCCGAGCGGGGCAACAACTCGGTGCACCTGTACGCGTACACCAAGGACAACCAGCCGCAGCCGGTGGCGGAGTGGCGGGCGACCGCCGCGCTGCCCTCGGCCGGGATCGAGCCGATCGAGCTGCCGCTGCTGCCGTTGACCGACAACCACTCCTACGGCGACATCAGCCTGCCGGCCGCCGGCGACTGGCAGTTGAAGATCACCGTTCGCACGTCCGACATCGACCAGGCCACGGTGACCGCCACCGTGCCCATCCGTTAGAGAGGTTCCCCAAGCCCATGACCCGTTTCCGGCGTACCGCAACCGCCGCTGCCGCCCTGGCGTTCACCGCCGTCGCCACCGCCGTGCTCGGCTTCGCCGGGCCGGCGTCCGCCCACGTGACGGTGAACCCGAAGGAGGCGACCCAGGGCGGCTACGCCCGGGTGGCGTTCCGGGTGCCCAACGAGAGCGACACCGCGTCGACCACCAAGCTGGAGGTCGTGCTGCCGGAGAACGCGCCGATCGGCTCGGTGTCGACCATCCCGGTGCCCGGCTGGACGGTGGCGACGGAGAAGCGCAAGGTGGACCCGCCGATCGACGTGCACGGCAGTCAGCTCACCGAGGCGGTCTCCAAGATCACCTGGACGGCGACCGGTGACGCGGCGGTCAAGCCGGGCCAGTTCCAGGAGTTCGGCGTCTCCATGGGCCCGCTGCCGAAGGTCGAGTCCATGGTCTTCAAGACCCTGCAGACGTACTCGGACGGCAACATCGTGCGCTGGATCGACGAGCCGCAGCCGGGCGGCGAGGAGCCGGAGAAGCCCGCTCCGGTGCTCACCCTCACCGCCGCGGGGCCGTCGGCGTCGGCCGCCCCGGCCGCTACGGCCGTCGCCGCGGCAGACGATGACGACGACGAGAGCGAGGGCACCGCGATCGGCCTCGGCATCGCCGGCCTGGTCGCCGGCCTGGCCGGTCTGGTGCTCGGCGGGCTCGCGTTCGCCCGGACCCGCCGGGGCCCGGTCGTCAAGCCCTGACCCCGTCGCTCACCCGCTGGCCCGCCGGACAATCCGGCGGGCCAGCGTGCTTCCCGGGACCGAAGTCGGCCGTGCCGTGGATATCCCCTGATCAGCCGGTGTACGTCGGTAAGGTCGGCCGGGTATCTGGCTACGGAGGGGGACGCTGCGAATGCGGTTCGTGCGGGTGATCACCGGATTGCTGCTGTTGGTCATCGGGATTCCGGCGCTGTTCGCCGGCGGCGGGCTGTGGCTCGTCACCCGGCACGCCGACCCCGGTGGGACCTTCGCCGCCCGGTTCGAGACGGTCCGCACACCCGGCCACGCGGTAGTGGTCACCGATCTCGACCGGCTGCTGCGGCGGGAGGCGCCCTTCGCGCGTGGCGCGCAGACCCGCCTGCGGCTCGACGCCCGTACGCCCGACGGCCCGGCCTTCGTGGGGCTGGCGCCCACCGCCGAGGTGCGCCGGTGGCTGGAGTCCGTGCCGTACGCCTCGGTCCGCCGGGTGGCGTTGGCCCGAGGTCCGCTGCCGGTCCGCACGGACCCGGCGGTCCCGGCGGCGGCCCCGACCGCCGGTGCGGCCCCCACCCCGCTCGGTCGCCCGTTCTGGGTACGCGAGGGTGTCGGCACCCTCGAGTGGAGCGCCGACGAGCTGAGCGGCGAGTCGATGAGCCTGGTGGTGATGCGCCCGGACGGTCGCGCCGACCTGAGCCTGGATCTGCGCGCCGAGTTGCGTGCGGGTTGGGTCGGCCCGGTCACCTGGGGCCTGCTGGCGGCGGGGGTGCTGCTGGTGGCGTGCGCGGTGCTGCTCCTGCTGCGCCCGCCGCGTCCCCGCGAGGTGGTCTTCGTGGTCGAACCGGACCAGGTGCCGGTGCTCGCCGGCCGGCTCGGGGTCACGTCGCTCAGTGGCCTGGGCGCCCGGGATCCCGGGTCGTCCCCGCCGCTGCCGGCGGTGCGACAGCTCGCCCCGGTCGGCTCCGGCGCGGCCGAGTGGCCCCGCTCGGCGATCGGTGCGGAACCGGCCCGGCCGGTCACCCTCGCCGACCTGGACGCTCCGGCGCGGCTGCCCCGGCCGCCGGAGGTGGCGTTGAGCCTGGCGTGGCCGCCCACCGGCACCGAGCCCACGGCACGGCCGGTGCGGACGGACTGAAGCGGCGAGTGGCCCTCCGCGCTGCCGACGCGGAGGGCCACTCTCACCGGGGGATCGGTGCTACCCGAGCGACGCTTGAGGTAGGTGAGTCCAGATTAGCGCCGATGGTGGCTACTGGGGACTTGTGTCCATTTGGTGCGACTTTTCCTCAGTCCGGATCGGGCGGGCCACCCGGACCGGCAGGACCACCAGCAGCAGCAGGCTGAGCAGCACGTAGCCGTTGCGCAGCACGAAGTCCACCGGGTCGTCGGTGCGGACCGGTGCCACCCCCCAGTCGTGGAACGACACCACGCCGTAGATGATCACTGCGGCGGTGCCCACGGCGAGCCCGGCGAGCCACCGCCGTCGGCGGAACTCCTCCGGCCGGTTCGCGCTCAACGCCGCATCGGCGAGCAGCACCACCGCCGGCACGAACCAGTAGATGTGGTGGGTCCAGGTGATCGGGCTGACCAGAGCGCCGACCAGACCGGTCAGGGTCAGGCCGGTCAGCGCGTCACCGGCACGCGCGGCGCGGACCGCCCGCCACAGGCCGTAACCGGCCACCACCACGACCACCAGCAGCCACAGCAGCCGGTCCGGCTTCTCCGGCGCGGTGAACCGGCTGAGCAGCCCGAAGAGCGACTGGTTGCCGGTGTAGTCGGTGCGACCCACCCGGTCGTTGTCCCACAGCTCCTGCGTCCAGAACCGCCACGAGTCCCCGGGCGCGACCGCCGCCGCGAGCAGGGTCGCCGCCGCCGCCGTCGCGCTCGCCACCGCGGCGGCCCGCCACCGTCGGGTGGCCAGCAGGTACACGATGAAGATGCCCGGGAAGAGCTTGAGCGCCGTCGCCAGCCCCACGCCGACCCCGGCCCAGCGCCGCGCCCGCGGTACGGCGAACAGCAGGTCGGCCAGGATCAGCACGACCAGCAGCATGTTGATCTGCCCGAACGTGATCGTCTCTCGGGTGCTCTCCACCGCCAGCACCAGCAGCACGGCCACGGTCAGGGTGAACGTTCGCGGCAGGTGGTGCCGGGCGATCACCGGCGTCACCAGCCACCGGGTGGTCACCACCACGGCCACCACCGTGAGCACCGTGAAGATCACCACGGTGGCGCCGAGCCGGATCAGCCCGAACGGCCACAGCAGCAGCGCGCTGAAGGGTGGATACGTGAAGTACAGCTCACCCTGCACCCGGTCCGGCTGGACGTAGTCGTAGAGCGGGTGGCCCGCCGTCCACCAGTCCATCGCCGACATGTAGATCTTCAGGTCGAAGAAGTTGTGCACCAGACCGGGCAGGTAGAGCGCCGGCAGCACGGCGATCAGCGCCACGATCGCGACGAGCCGACGGACCGTACGGCCACCGGGATCGTCGTCGGTGACGGCGGGTGGTGCGACGGGTTCGGCTGGCACTTGAGAAACCCTAGCGGTCCGTCCGGTCCAGAGCGCGCAGCCGTGGGGCGTGGGCTGCGCGTAGGCTGTCCCGGTGGCTGATCTCCTCGTCTGGATCGACTGTGAGATGACCGGGTTGGACCTTGGCAGTGACAAGCTGATCGAGGTCGCGGCACTGGTCACCGACCCCGACCTCAACGTGCTGGGTGATGGTGTCGACGTGGTGATCCACGCCGACGAGGCCGCGCTGGAGGCGATGCCGGAGATCGTCCAGACCATGCACGCCAAGTCCGGCCTCACCGAGGAGGTCCGCCGCTCGGCGGTCACCCTGGCCGAGGCCGAGGACCGGGTGCTGGAGTACATCAGCACCTTCGTCAAGGACCCGCGTACCGCGCCACTGTGCGGCAACTCGATCGCCACCGACCGTGGCTTCATCGCCCGGGACATGCCCCGCCTCGACGCACACCTGCACTACCGCATGATCGACGTCTCGTCGATCAAGGAACTCTGCCGCCGCTGGTACCCCCGGGTGTACTTCGGTCAGCCGCAGAAGGGCCTGGCGCACCGGGCGCTCGCCGACATCCGGGAGAGCATCCGGGAGCTGGAGTACTACCGGCGCACCATCTTCGTCCCGCTGCCCGGCCCGGACGTCGAGACCGCCAAGGCCATCGCCGCCGACCTCTGACGGCGCCTGCCCCGGACGGCGCTCGCCGGCCCCTGCTGTCGGTGCTCGGCGCGGTCGGCGGGGAACCCGCTGGACGCCGTGAGCGGTGGTGTGGCTATTATTGGTCCGCACCCCGCCCGGGGCGATCGACCGGGCGTCGGAGGCGTGGTGGCTGTAGCTCAGTTGGCAGAGCACCGGGTTGTGGTCCCGGTTGTCGTGGGTTCAATTCCCATCAGTCACCCCATATCTCAGGCCCCCTCCTCGGAGGGGGCCTGAGTCGTTTCGGGGCTGGCTGGTGATCCACGCCGTTTACCGGAAACCGGGGTATCCGGGTTCGTCGGATACCCCGGTTTCCTGGATCTCGAGTCGATCCAGGTGGCTGGATCAGGCGGTCGGCGTGGCGGACGGGGTGACGGCGCCGTCCGGGGTCGGCGAAGCGTCCGGGTCGGCCGGCGGCTCGTACGGCAGGGCGCTGCCCTTGACGTACTCGTCCCAGCTCATGTTCCAGTCGGTCCAGCCGTTGCCGTTCTGGAGCTTGCGCTCGGTGCCCTTGACCGTGATCGGGTCGCCGATCTGGGTGTTCTTGAACAGCCAGTCGCCGTTGGCCATCGACACGTTCACGCAGCCGTGCGAGACGTTGACGCTGCCCTGCTGCCCTTCGGACCAAGGGGCCGCGTGGATGAACTCGCCACCCCAGGTGAGCCGCTGCGCGAAGTCAATCTTGGTGCGGTAGCCCTCCTCGGGGCCCAGCTCCTCCATCGTGTCGAACACGGTCTTACGCAGTTTCTCGATCACGACCATCGTCCCGCTGGACGAGGGGGTGCTCTTCTTGCCCAGGCTGACCGGGATGGTCTTGATCACCGAGCCGTCGCGGGTCACCGTCATCCGCTTGGTCTTGTTGTCCACGGTCATGATCAGCGACGAGCCGATCTTGACGTCCACGGAGAGGTCCGAGCGGCCGTAGTAGCCGTCACCCATCGGCAGGCCGCCGGCCTGAACGCGGTAGGAGACCTTGCTGTTCGCCTTCCAGAACTCCTTCGGCCGGTACCGGATCTCGGTGGGGCTGACCCAGTGCCAGATGCCCTCCTGGGCCGGCGTCGAGGTCACCGTCATCCGGCGCTGCACGTCGTCGCGGTAGTCCTCCGGAACGGCACGGCTGAACTTCACGATCAGCGGCATCCCGACGCCGACCACCTGGTTGTCGCCGAGGAAGCTGCTCACCCGTACCTGCTTGTCGGGCTTGGCCATCGTGGTGAAGGTGCTGGTCGCGGTGGCCGGCCGGCCGTCGTCGCCGGTGGCGGTGACCGTGGCGGTGTAGCTGGTGGCGTACTCCAGCGCCCCGTTCGGAAGCCACGTCTTGCCATCCTTGGCGAGGGTGCCCTCGACCGCCTTGCCGGACGCGTCCTTGAGGTCGACGGTGGTCTCCTCGGCGTCCTTCGTGGTGAAGGTGATGCCGGTGGACGCCGGCACGTCCTTGGCGTCCGCCGCCGGCTCGCTGATGGTCGCCGCCGCCTTGGGGGCCGGGCTCTCGTCGCCGCCCTGCCACGAGGACGGCTTGCCGCCGTCGCCGTTGGTGCAGGCGGAGGTGAAGGCCAGCGCCACGGCGAGCAGCCCCGCCGCGAGCACGCGGCGTCGCCCACGGGGCCGGATCAGCTGGTCCTGGCTAGCTCGCATGATGTCCTCACAGTCGTGGTCCCTGACCCATCGTCTCCTAATGACGCGCCAGAACCGGCCTCGGTTGCCGAGGGTGAACCGGAACACGCCGATCAGGATGCCGGAATCTTGGTACCATCCGGCGTTTCGTGATTCGGGCTCGTCTTTGTGCCGGGACTGAGGGTCGCCGCCGCCGTCGTCACGGCGCGGGCAGTGCAAGGGTACGCGCCGGCCCGTGCCATCGGCAGGGCCGGCGCAAAGGAGCCGAACCGTCAGAGCGCCGGGCCGGACCCACCCTTGGGCACCGGCAGAGCGCTGCCCTTCACGAACTCCGACCAGCTCAGGCTCCATGCCGTCCAGCCGTTGCCGGCGACGATCTTGCGCTCGGTGCCCTTGATCGTGATCGGATCGCCGATCCGCGTCTTGTCGAACAGCCACTTGGCGTTCGCCGTCGACACGTTCACGCAGCCGTGCGAGACGTTGGACCGCCCCTGCACATGCTCCGACCAGGGCGCGGCGTGGATGTACTCGCCACCCCAGGTGAGCCGCTGAGCGAAGTCGATCTCGGTGACGTAGCGGTTGGCCGGGTCCGGATCGTCGCGGGTGTCGAAGACCGTGGACTCCTTCTTCTCCATCACGACCATCGTCCCGCTCGACGACGGGGTGCTCTTCTTGCCCAGGCTCACCGGGATGGTGCGCGACAGCGCACCGTTCTCGTACACCGACATCTTCTTCGTGGCGTTGTCGACCTTCATC
This sequence comes from Micromonospora sp. NPDC005194, assembly GCF_040608335.1. Taxonomy (NCBI): domain Bacteria; kingdom Bacillati; phylum Actinomycetota; class Actinomycetes; order Micromonosporales; family Micromonosporaceae; genus Micromonospora; species Micromonospora sp. NPDC005194. The sequence continues at coordinate 59,953 of NZ_JBEXIA010000022.1, forward strand.
ACGAACGACCGGCCGATCTTGGCGGTGGCCTTGCGGTCGACGTCGCCGTACTTGCCGTTGCTCAGCGGCACGCCGGCCAGCGCGATCCGCACGGTGATGGTGGTGCCCGGCTGCCAGTACTCCGGTGCGCGGTAGTAGGCCTGGGTGCCGTTGTCGACCCAGTGCCAGGCGCCCGGCTGCGGCGGGTCGGTCTTGACGAACATCCGCTTCTGGACCGCGGCCCGGTCCTTCTTCGGGATGCCCGGGTGGAACTCGGTGACCACCGGCATGGCGACCCCGTAGCTCTTGTCGTCGAAGAGGTACAGGCCGGACCCGATGGTCGACTTCGGCTTGGCCATCGTGGTGAAGGTGCTGGTGCCCTGGCTGGTCGTGCCGTCGGGCCCGGTAGCGGTCACCGTGGCGGTGTAGTTGGTGCCGTACTTCAGGGGAGCGGACGGCACCCAGGCGGAGCCGTCGGTGCGCAGCTTGCCCTCCACCGCACCCCCGCCGGCCGCGGCCAGGGTGACTGAGGCGACCTTGCCACCGTCCGGGAGCTTGGCGCTGATCTCCGTGCTCACGGGCTTGTTCTTCGTGCCGTTGGCCGGGCTCAGCGTCAGTGCCGGCCCGCTGGGCGCGTTCGACGCACCCGGGGCTGACGGCGCAGCCGATTCGGGTACGGCACTTGCATCTGTCGACGTCCCGCCGACGAATTCCGGCTTCTTCTGCTCGTCGCCGCACCCGGTCAGTGCCAGCGACGCCGCCAGGGTCAGAGCGCCCACCACCGCCCCGGCTCGCGTGAACCGTGCCATCCCCACCTCTGTTCTCGCGTACCTGGCGGACATCGTGCCCCATCAGTGCCCCGACCCATGCCCCTGCCCCGGAGCTGGCGGTCGGTTTATGACTGTATGTTCCTTAAGCTCGACCGAAGGGGGGAGTCGGGTAACCGGATTGGAGCCCGAGTTGGCGGGGTGCTAATGTTCTCTCCGTTGCCGACGAGCGCCGCTAGCTCAACTGGCAGAGCAGCGGACTCTTAATCCGCGGGTTCGGGGTTCGAGTCCCTGGCGGCGCACCAACGAGCAAGGCCCTGATCTGGTGTTCACACCAGGCCGGGGCCTTTTTCGCGTACGTCGCGGTCGGCGCGGGCGACCTGCCGGGCGCTACCGGGCCCGTCGGTGTCGTCCTGCTCGGAGACGCCGGTGCTCACCTCGACCGGGGCTACCCGTTCCTGAGATCATGTCGCGATGCGGGGACCGGCATGAGCATCACGTCCGTCATCAACTACAAGGGCGGGGTCGGTAAGACCACGATCACCATGAACCTCGGCGCCGAGCTCGCCGCCCGTGGCCGCAAGGTGCTGCTGATCGACTTGGACCCGCAGGCCAGCCTCACCTTCTCGTTCTATCCGGCCGCCGAGTGGGAGACCGACCTCGCGTACGAGAGGACCATCCTGCAGTGGTTCGGCTCGGTGCTTGCCGACGAGCCCACCGGCGCGCTGCACCCGTACGTGCTCACCCCGGAGCCGGTCAACGCGCTGCTGCCCGACGGCGGCCGGCTCGACCTGATCGCCTCCCACCTTCAGCTCGTCGACGTAGATCTGGACCTCGCCGCGGCCCTCGGCGGGTCACGCTTTCAGCACGGCAGCCCGCATTTCCTGCCGCTGCACCGGGCGCTCGCCGACGCGCTCGCCACCGACGAGTTCGCCGGGTACGACGACATCCTGATCGACTGCGCGCCCAACTTCACCATGGTCACCCGGACGGCCATCGTGGCCAGTGAACACATCCTGACCCCGGCGAAGCCCGACTACCTGTCCACACTCGGCATCGACTACCTGCGCAGCAAGGTCTCCGAGCTGGTCCGCGATTTCAACCGGGTGGCCGCCCCCGGCCCGACCATCGACCCGCAGTACCTGGGCGTGGTGTTCACTATGATCCAGTACGCCGCGGGTGGTCCGATCACCGCGTCCCGCAACTACATGCGGCTCACCGACAACCTGGAGGTCCCGGTGTTCCGGCAGACCATCCGGGAGAACAAGACCCTGTTCGGCACGGCCGGTGAACGGCACCTGCCCGCCGTGCTGGTGCCGAACGCCAACGACAAGGTGCAGTACGAGCTCCAGCAGCTGGCCAGCGAGTTCCTGGCCCGCACCCGCCCCTAGAAGGAGAGCCACCGGTGTCCGACCCCGCCGACCTCGCCCACGCCGTACTCCTGCGGGTGGCGGAGTTCGTCCGCGCGCTGCCCGCCGACCAGCTCGCCGCCCTGGCCGACGGCGCGGCGAAGCTCGCCGTCGTCGACAAGGCCCGGCCCGCCGCCCGGACGACGACGGCGGCTTCGGCCGGCGTGGACACAAACCGGGTCCGCACCGACCTCGCGGCGATCGGCGACCGGGCGGCCGGCGCCCGCTACCTCGCCGACCTGAAGCTCACCGTGGTGAAGCTGCGGGCGCTGGCCAGGGAGCTGGGCATCGCGGTGCCCAGCAAGGCCAAGAAGGCCGACATCGAGCAGGACATCCTGCAGTGGACGGTGGGCCGACGGCTGGATTCGGCCGCCATCAGCCGTCCGTCGGCCGCCCGGAACTGACCGCGTCCTCCGGCAGCAGGCTGGCCCGCAGCTCGGCCAGCACGTCGGCCCAGAACGCCGGCGGCGCCGCGCCGCGGAGCTGACCGGCGAGATGTTCGGCAAGCCGGTGAGCCTCCCGCCGGGTGAACGTCGCGTCCGCCGGGTCGTCCATCGACGGCCGGGGCCGGACTGGCGCGTCCAGCGGCACCGGGTCGCCCGTGCAGACGATGTCCAGGTGCCCGGTCGTGCGAGTCAGCGCCACGTACAGCAGCCGGTGGCCGCGTTCGTCACTGGCCACGATCTCCACCGGTTCGACCACCACCACCGCGTCGAACTCCAGGCCCTTGGCCTCCTGCGGGCTGATCAGGTTGACCGCGCCGCCCAACTCGCCCCGGTCGGCGCTGCTCCAGGTCATCCCGTTCGCGGCCAGCGCCGCCTCGACCGGTCGCCGCTGCCGGGGCGGGCAGACGATGCCGACGAACCGGCCGGCTTCGGCGTGCCCCCGCGCCACCGTGACCGCCCGGCCGGCCAGCTCGGCCAGGCCCACCCGGTGCACGCCGGTGTCCGCCGGCCCGTCCCGGACCACTTCCACCGGTGTCACGCCCGGCGCGGCCACCGGCAGCAGCGGCGCCGCCGTCTCGTACGCCTGGCGGGGTACGCGGTAGCCGTACCGCAGGGGGGTGATCCTCGCCGGGTGCACGGTCGGCAGGTGGGTGAGCACCTCGTCCCACGAGTCGCGCGCCCAGTTGCCGGTGGACTGGGCGAGGTCACCGACGACCGTCAGCGACCCGGTGGCGCTGCGTCGGGCCACCGCGCGCAACTGCATTGGGGACAGGTCCTGTGCCTCGTCGACCACCACATGCGCGTACCGCCGGCCCGGCCCGTCGATCAGGTGCGCCAGCTCGTCCAACAGCGGCAGGTCCGCTGCCGACCAGGTCTCCCGGGACAACCGGTCCGCGCCACGCCGGTGCAGCGCAGCCACCTCCGCCGGGGTGAACTCGTCCCCGGCGGCTGCCCGCAGCCGCGCGGTGGAGCCCAGCAGGTCACGCAGGAAGCCGGCCGGGGTCTGCGGTGGCCAGAGCCGGTCGGTGAGATTGCCGACCGCCTCCGAACGGGCCGGGTCCAGCCCGGTCCGGGCGGCGACCAGGGCGGTGAGCCGGTCGCGCAGCAGCCCACGGCGGCCCCCGTACGGCAGGGTCGCCGCCCGTGCCGCGGCGAGCGCCTCGGCCACTTCGACACCGGGCAGGGCGACGAAACGGCCGCCGACCAGCAGCCGCTCGGCCGGGTCCGGGGCGCCGATCCGGGCGTCCAGCGCGCGGGCCAGTAGACCCGCCATCCGGGCCTCGCCCTTGATCCGGGCGACCGCGTCGGGCTCGGTGCGGCCCCGCGGCACATCCGGGCCGAGCCGGCCGACGTCGCGCAGTTCCACCCCGTCGTCGCCCAGCGTCGGCAGCACCTGGCCGATGTACCGGACGAAGGTCGGGTGCGGCCCGACCACCAGCACATCCTGCGCCGACATGTCGTCCCGGTGCTGGAACAGCAGCCAGGACACCCGGTGCAGTGCCACGGCGCTCTTGCCGGTGCCGGGACCACCCTCGATCACCAGCACCTGGTCGCGCGGGGCGCGGATCAGGGCGAACTGGGCGGCCTGAATGGTGGCCACGATGTCCCGCATGGTGCCGGTACGCCCCCGGGCCAGATCGGCCAGCAGTTGCGCGTCCACCGCCTCGGCGATCTCGGCGAGGATGGTGTCGGCGACCTCCTCGATCGTGTTCCCGGCACAGATGAAGGCGCGCTTGCGACGTACCCCCGCTGGGTTTTCCGGGGTGGCCTCGAACCAGCCTGCGGCGGCCGGCGCTTGCCAGTTGACCACCAGCACCTCGCCCTCGGCGTCCCGGATCAGGTGCCGCCCGACGTACCAGGTGTCGCCCGTCTCTGCGTCCACCCGGCCGAACGCCACCGCTTCGTCCGTCGCACCCAACGCCCGCTGCGCCGCGTCGGCGTACCGCCGCAGGTGCGCGGCGGCGCCGGAGTGGGCCGCGGCGGACGGCAGGTGCCGCAGGTCATCGCGACGTCGGTTCCGGTGCGCCGCCGCCGCATCGAAGTACGCCTGCTCGGCGGCGATCTCGGCAGCCCTGGACGTCACGCACCCTCCCCACACCCGAGCCGGCCCGTGGGACCGACGGGATTCGATCCGGTTACCGTACCGGTCGGGTCCGACCCCGCGTCGGCCGTGGATGGACACCCACCGTCCTTGCCCGAGCCGCGATACTGGGGCCGTGTCGAGTCTTCGTCGAGTGCTCAGTGCGATTCGTGGCGCCCACCGGGCACGCTGGCTGCGCCGCGCCCTGCTGGTGGCGGCGCTCGGGGCGGTGTTGGCCGGCGCGGTCACCGGGGGCAGCATGGTGTGGGTCCGCTCTGGCGCGGAGGGCCGGACCTTCACCGTCGAGGACGTTCCCGAGGCGCCGGTGGCCCTGGTGCTGGGCGCCCAGGTCGACCCCGGCGGGCAGCCGTCGGCGTTCCTGGCCGCCCGGCTGGAGATCGCGCGGCAACTGCTCACGGCCGGCAAGGTCCATGCCATCCTGGTCTCCGGTGACCACATGAACTGGGGGTACGACGAGCCGGGCGCAATGCGGCAGTGGCTGGTCGACCGGGGGGTGCCCGACCAGAAGGTGGTGCTCGACCACGCCGGCTTCGACACGTACGACTCCTGCGCCCGGGCCAGGCAGATCTTCGGGGTGCGCCAGGCCACCGTAGTCACCCAGTCCTTTCACCTGGACCGGGCTGTCACGCTCTGCCGGGCCCTCGGCGTCGAGGCCAACGGCGTGGGCGACGAGACGGCCAAGCGGTACGCGCCGCTGTGGCGCCGGGGCGTCGCGCGCGAGTACGGCGCCGCCGACAAGGCGGCGTGGGACGTGCTGTCCGGGCGTGACCCGGTGTACCTGGGCCGGTACGAGACAGGCGTCGACGACGCCCTGCGAGGCTGAACCGGCGGCGCGCCACCCAGCGCGAGGGGCAGTGACGGGGGGCGCACGGCGCCACGATCGACGTCACGAGCCGCCTCGACCACGGCACGCTGTTCGCCATCACGTTCCCCTCGTCGTCCCAGCCTCTCGCCGACGCCGCACAGCCAGCGCAGACGACCGACAGACGGCCCCGACCGTCCTGTCCGGACGGCCAGGGCGGGCCCGTCAGGCCGGGTCCGTGGCCCGCAGCCGTGGCCACCGCTGCTCGGTCCAGGCCCACCGTCAGTCCGGTCAGGTTGGCGGTGCCCCCACCCGAGGCGAAGACCACCGCACCGGCCAGGCCGATCGGATAGCCCAGCTGCTGCACCCGACGCAGGAGCCGCCGGTTCCCGACGACGTCGGTGAGGAGCCGGCGAGCGCGAGGACGAAACCGATTCCGCCGGTCAGCAGGACGGCGGCGCGCAGCGCGGTCCCGACGGCGACTCTTCGCGTGGCGAGCAGGACCAGGCCGAGCAGTGCGTACGTGGTCAGGATGTCGCCCTGGAACAACAGCACCGCGTGCAGGATCCCGAGCACGAAGAGCCCGGCCAGCCGTCGCCGGAACCGGGGAGCGAAGTCGACGCCCCGCCGAGCGGCGGAGTCGAGCTGGAGCGTGAAGCTGTAGCCGAACAGGAAGGAGAAGAGCAGGTAGGCCTTCATCGCGGGGAGCGCCTCGACCACCCACCGGGCCGCCTGGTCGCCCCACGAGTCGTGGGCGGGATCGGGGACCAGATGGAAGGGGTAGCCGGAGGCGAAGAAGGCGATGTTGACAACCAGGATGAGGAGCAGCGCCACGGCGCGCAGCGCGTCGACGTCGGCGATCCGGGAGAACGTCCCGGGCGACCCGTCATTCACGACTGGCGGGTCTTCGATGGAGAACTTCGCGCGACCACCCCCGTGGCGAACAGGAAATCGTTCCGATGGCTCCTCCGTGACGCTATGGAACGGCCTGTCCAGGTGACAGCCGGTGAGCGGGAAGGTCGCCGGTGGGGCAGGCCCTACCCCCGGGGTGGAAGGTGGAACGAATGCCGGCGAACCGACCGGCCGGGATGGCTACTGCCGCTTCGGGAGCAGCAACTCCTCGTGGTCGAGTTCCCGCTCCAGGACCCGCAGTTCCTCGTCCGGCAGCCGACCGGAGTCCCGCCAGCGCACCAACTCCTCGCGCTGCGCGTCGAGGGCCGTGCGGCGGACCCGCAGGGCCGTCTCGTACTGCGGGGAGGTGGGTAGCTCTTCTGACCCGCTCTGCTCAAGCAGGTCGAGTCGCCCGCGGTAACGCGCCAGGCGGGCCAGCAACTGGGTCCGGGTGGTGTTGACGGCCACCGTGCTGTCCGGCTCGGCGGCGGCGACCTCGTCGAGGCGGGCCAGGGCGGCCTCCACCGCCGCCGAACGGGCCTCGTTGCGTACGCGGGCCTGGTCCGTCTCGTTGGCGCGCAGGCCGAGCATCCGCACGAGCGGTGCGAAGGTCAGGCCCTGCCCGACGAGCGTGACGAGCACGACCACGAAGGTGCAGAACAGCAGGAGGTCGCGGTCGGGGAAGGGTGACCCGTCGTCGGTGGTCAGCGGCAGTGTGAAGATCGCAGCCAGGCTGATGACGCCGCGCGTACCGGACCAGCTCAGCGCCACCACCTCCCGGGAGGTGAGGCGGCGGGCGTTGCGGTCGGCCCGGGCGATCTGCCGTGCGGTGCTCGGCTCGTCGGTGTCGTCCTGCTCGGAGATGCCACCCAGGCGGGTGTGCAGGGAGCGGGGGAGCGACTGCGTCATCACCAGCCAGGCGGGGCGCAGGAGCAGCACCACGCCCACGGACACCGCGACGGCGATGACGATGGTCGACGTGTCGTACTGGCGCAGTCCCTTCACGACCTCCGGAAGCTGCTGGCCGATCAGCAGGAAGACGAAGCCTTCGAGGAGGAAGTCGACCAGCCGCCACACCGCGCTGGTCTGCAGCCGGGCGGCCCCGGACCCAACCTGCGGCGCCTGGTGACCGACGATCAGCCCGGCGATCACCACGGCGAGCACGCCGGAGACGTGCAGCGCCTCACCCAGCAGGTAGGCCACGAACGGTGTCGCCAGCGAGATCGCGTTGGACAGCAACGGGTCCGCGGTGAGGGGTCGGGCCAGCCGTTTCGCCCAGGCGACGGCCGCCCCCACAGCGACGCCACCGGCTGCCGCCAGCACGAACTGCGCGACGGCGGCGGGGAACGAGAACGTCCCGCCGACGGCGGCGGCCACCGCCACGCTGAGCATCGTCAGCGCCGTCGCGTCGTTCAGCAGCCCCTCGCCCTGAATGATCGTGACCATCTTCGGGGGCAGGTTGACGCGCCGGCCCACCGCCAGGGCGGCCACCGGGTCGGGCGGAGCTATCGCGGCGCCGACCGCGATTCCGGCGGCGAGCGTCGCCCCGGCGACGAACAGGTGGAACCCGATGCCGACGAGTACTCCGGTGAGAAGCACCAGGACGACGGACAGGCTGACCACGATGCGCAGGTTCCGCCGGATGTCCAGCAGCGAGGAGTCCAGTGCGGCGCTGTAGAGCAGCGGCGGCAGCACGACCATGAGCACCAGCTCGGGGTCGAGGCTGACGTTGGGGCCGGGGAGCAGCGCGTACGCGATGCCGATGAGCGGCAGCAGCGCCGCCGCCGGCAGGCCGGTGCGCGACGCCACCCACCGCACGGCGACGATGACCGCGACGGCAGCGAGCACGAACAACACCATCGAATGGGCGCTCACCTGGTGACGTCCCCCTGGATCGGCGCGCGGCGCGGGCCGCACCAGCGGTAACGAGCCTACCCGCTAGATCAACCCAACCCCGGTCGGCGGTGGGGTGACCCGGGCGGGTCCGCTGGCCGGTATTGCTCGCCCATAGGCGTACGTCTATAGTCTGGCGATCACCACATTCATGGCCGTGGTCAACGCGGCCGGGTCGTCGAAGCGCTTCGACGATTCGTCGTTCAGGCCCGTCAGCCGGGTGTCGAGCCTGGCCACGCCGGTCTCGGCGCCCCCTGGCGCCTGTCGTACGACATGAGGAGAACCGCATGCGGAACAGGCGCCTTCGGCGCGGAATCACCGCGCTCGCGCTCGCACTGCTCGTCCTACCGGCCGTCCCCGGCGCGGCGCACGCCGAACCCACCTACCCGTTCCGAGATCCACACCTGCCCGTGCAGGCCCGGGTCGACGACCTGCTCGGCCGGCTCACCCAGGACGAGAAGATCTCGTGGCTGCACCAGTACCAGCCGGCCGTTCCCCGACTGGGTATCGGCCTGTTCAAGACCGGTACCGAGGCGCTGCACGGGGTCGCCTGGTCGACCGACATCGACAACAACGGCGCGGTCGTGAAGGCTCGCGGCACGTCCTTCCCGCAGCCGGTGGGCATGGCGAGCACCTGGGACACCGACCTGATCCAGCGGGTCGGCTCGGCCGTGGGCGACGAGGCGCGCGGCTACCACGCGCAGAACCCCCGGGTCTGGGGTCTCAACCTCTGGGCGCCGGTGGTCAACCTGCTCCGCGATCCTCGGTGGGGCCGCAACGAGGAGGGCTACTCCGAGGATCCGCTGCTCACCGCGAAGATCTCCACCGCGTACGGCTCGGGGATGTCCGGCGGGGACCCGGACCACCTCAAGAGCGCGCCGACCCTCAAGCACTACCTGGCCTACAACAACGAGGTCCGGCGCGACGTCACCTCGTCGAACGTGCCTCCGCGGGTGCTCAACGAGTACGACCGGGCGGCCTTCAAACCGGCCATCGCCGCCGACGCGGCGACCGGCGTGATGGCCTCGTACAACCTGGTCAACGGCCGTCCCGCGACCGTGGACCCGGACCTGGCGACGGTGGTACGGAGCTGGACCGACAAGCCCCTGATGAACGTCACGGACGCGTGGGCACCGAACAACCTCGTCGCCTCGCAGGGGTACTACCCCAACCAGGCCGAGGGGAACGCCGCGATCGTCAAGGCCGGCCTCAACAGCTTCATCACCGACGACACCAACGCCCAGCCGACCGTCACCGCCATCAAGCAGGCCCTCGCCAGCGGCCTGCTCACCGAGGCGGACATCGACGCCCGGATCTCCGAGACCCTGAACGTCCGGTTCCGCCTCGGTGAGTTCGACCCGGGCGGCGGCCGGTACGGCGGCATCACCCCGGACGTCATCAACAGCCCCGAACACCAACGGCTGGCGCGTCAGGCCGCCGGTGAGGCGATGGTGCTGCTGAAGAACTCCCGACAGGCACTTCCGCTGGACCCGGCCCGGACCCGCAAGGTGGCCGTGCTCGGTCCGCTGGCCGACACCCTCTACTCCGACTGGTACGGCGGCGACCTGCCGTACGAGGTGACCGCGCTCGACGGCATCCGCGAGCGGCTGGGCGGCTCCGCCAGCGTCAGCGGGCTCGACGGTGCGGACCGGATCGCCCTGAAGGACCCGGCGACCGGCCGGTACGTCACGGCCACCGGCACCACCGACGCCGACCCGGTCGCCGCGACCGGTGCCACCGCCTCGCTCGCCGCCCAGTTCGACGCGGTGGACTGGGGCCAGGGTGTGGTGACGCTGCGCAACGCCGCCAACGGCCGCTACCTCGGCTACAACTGGGGGCCCTTCATCACCCGCGACGAGCAGCCGAACGGCTGGTACGTCCAGCAGCAGTTCACGCTGGAGCCGCAGGCCGACGGTACCGTCGCGCTGCGCTACACCGGCTACGAGACGAAGGAGAGCTGGTTCGGCGCCAACACGTACGTCACGGTCGGCGACGACGGCGCCCTCACGCTCGGCGCGTCCACCGCGGCGGACGCGACCCACTTCGACCGCGAGGTGATCAGCAGCGGCGTCGACCGAGCCGTCGCGGCGGCCAGGGCGGCCGACACCGCAGTCCTGGTCGTCGGCAGCAACCCGTTCATCAACGGGCGCGAAGCGCACGACCGGACCTCGACGGCGTTGAGCGCCGGCCAGGAAGCGCTGGTCAAGGCCGTGACGAAGGCCAACCCGCGTACGGTGCTGGTGCTGCAGACCAGCTACCCGGTCACCATCGGATGGGAGCAGGAGCACGTCCCGGCCATCGTCTGGACCACCCACGCGGGCGCCGAGACCGGGCACGCCGTCGCCGACGTCCTGTTCGGTGACCGCAACCCGTCCGGCAAGCTCACCCAGACCTGGTACCGCTCGGATCGGCAACTACCGCCGGACCTGCTGGACTACGACATCATCTCGTCCGGGCAGACCTACCTCTACGGCACCGCGAAGCCGCTCTATCCGTTCGGCCACGGGCTGTCGTACACCCGGTTCCGGTACGGCCAGCCCCGCACCGACGCCCGCTCGGTCGCGGCCGACGGCACCATCACTGTCCGCGTCGACGTGACCAACACCGGCAGCCGAGCCGGGTCCGAGGTCGTCCAGCTCTACACCCACCAGCGCACCTCCCGAGTGAAGACCCCGATCCGGGCGCTCAAGGCGTTCCAGCGGGTGCAGCTCGCACCGGGGCAGACCCGGGCCGTGACGCTCCGGCTGCCCGTCGCCGACCTGGCGAACTGGGACGTCACCCGCAGCCGGTGGGCGGTCGAGTCGTCCACGTACGACCTGCTGGTCGGCGCGAACGCCGAGGACATTCGGGCCCGGACGGCGGTCGCGGTGCGCGGTGAGACGATCCCGGCCCGGGACCTCTCGCGGACCACCCGGGCCGAGAACTTCGACAGGTACGCGGGGGTCCGGCTCGTCGACGAGACGAAGGCACAGGGTACGGCCGTCGGCGCCACCGCCGCCGGTCAATGGATCTCCTTCGCCGGTTCCGTGCTGCGCCCCGGCGCCCACACGTTCACGGCGAGGGTCGCCAGGGCGGCGGCGGGCGCCGGCACGATCCAGGTCCGGCTGGGCTCGCCCACCGGCCGGCTGCTCGGTACGGCCACCGTGCCCAGCACCGGCGACGACTACCGGTACGTGAACGTCAGCGCCGAGGTGGCCCGGACCGCCGGCACCCACGACGTCTACCTGGTGTTCGACTCTCCACTGCGGGTGGTGGACTTCTCGCTGCGGTGACGAATGCGCCCGGTGCTTCGTGATCGTTGGCGGCTGGGCGACACGACACGCCGAGCGGCGCGCTGCTGAGCAGCCACCGATCGGCTCGGGCCGGGGTGCTGGTGCACCCCGGCCCGATTCATCGGATGATGCCCGACCGCACCTCGTCTTACCCGCGTCTTTTGCAACTTTCATAAGCATTTAAACATAGATGAGACCCAATCTTGTATTGCATTCGTCACACGTCTGACATACGCTCCGCGAGAGACTTCGTAGCGATTGGCAAAAGAGTGCGGTCGGGCTGCACCACCCGCCCCCCGCCGATCCTTGGTGGCGTCGCTGTTCCCTGCTTGTCGCTCGATGCACGTATCACGCACCACATCGACGACAAGTGAGAAAGGACAGCACGTGAGATCAGCCGTAACCACCACCACCCGCACGGCACTGCTCGCGGCGGCGCTCGTCGCCGCCACGCTGCCGGCCGTGGTGATCAGTCAATCGCCCGCCTCGGCCGCGGTTCAGGAGACCTACTACGTCGCCCCGGACGGTAACGACTCCAACGCCGGCACGCTGGCGTCTCCGTTCAAGACGGTGCAACGCGCACGGGACGCCGTTCGCACTGTGAACGCGAACATGACCGGCGACATCAACGTGTACCTGCGCGGCGGCAGATATCCCGTCACCAGCACCGTCGAGTTCGGCGCCAGCGACTCCGGCACCAACGGGTACCGGATCAGTTACGCCGCCTATCCCGGCGAGACCCCGGTCCTGGACGGTGGCGTCCAGGTGACCGGCTGGACCCAGCACAGCGGCAACATCTGGAAGGCGCCGCTGGACCGCTCCACCAAGCTGCGGGCGCTCTACGTCAACGACAAGCGGGCGTACATGGCGTCGAAGACGATCAGCTCGGGCGGGTGCTACGGCACCTACACCATCACGGCCGGCCAGGCCGCCTGGGCGTGGGAGTCGGGCTCGCAGTGCGACGGTGCCAAGTACAACCTGAACGACTTCCCGGCCATCGCCCGCAACCAGGACGACCTGGAGATCGAGACGGGAACGACCTGGACCACGGCCATCGTGGGAGTCCGCCAGGTGACCACGAGTTCCGACGGCGCGAACCGGGTGGCCCTGTTCCAGCAACCGGGCGCGGCCATCGCGCAGGGCGCGTTCAACGGCAACGCCCAGGTGGGTGGCAGCCACAAGGTCATGAACGCGTACGAGTTCCTGGACACGCCCGGTGAGTTCTACTTCGACAAGGGCGCCAAGACGGTCTACTACTACAAGGCCAGCGCCGAGAACATGTCGACCGCCGCGGTCTACGCGCCGAACAACGTCACCACCCTGCTGCGGGTCGCCGGCACCTCGACGAGCAGCCACGCGCGCAACATCACGTTCTCCGGCCTGACGGTGCAACACTCCGACTGGAACCTGTTCAACGTCGCCGGCTCGTCCTTCAAGCAGGCGCAGCAGGGCAACCTCGGCGCCCAGGTGTACGCCAAGGGCAACTTCCACGTCTACTACTACCGCAACGTGGACGTCACTCCCGGCATCGTCCAGGTGCAGAACGCCGACGGCATCCTCCTGCAACGCAACCGGATCCAACACACCGGCGCCGACGGCATCAGCATGGTCAACGACGTGCAGGGCACGCAGTTGATCGGGAACTACACCAACGACATCGCGGGGTCGGCCGTCAACGTCGGCCATCCCCAGCACGTCTACATCGGAGACGGCACGTCGACCAACCGGGAGAAGTACTCCCCGCAGGTCGAGGGGCTGCCGAAGAACATCGACATCAAGAACAACTACATCTACGACAGCGCCGTCCTGTTCAACGGGCACAGCCCCATCTCGGCGTACTTCGCCGACACCCTCACCATCTCGCGCAACCGGATCGAGAAGGCCCCCTGGTCGGGCATCACGATGGGCTGGGGCTGGTGGAACTTCGACGGGTCATCGGGCTCGATCGTGCCCAACCGGCCGACCACGACGGCGCGGAACAACACCATCAGCTACAACCACATCATCGACACGGTCCAGCGCCTCAGCGACACGGCGCCGATCTACACGCTGGGCAGCCAGCCCGGGACCACGATCACCAACAACTACCTCCAGGGCGTGCCCTCGGGCCACAAGTACGGACTGCACCCGGACGAGGGGTCGGCGTACATCACCTTCCGGGACAACGTTCTGAGTATCGACAAGAACGTCACCTGGATGATCAACTCGGACGACTTCGGGCGGAAGCACGATCTGTCCATCACGCAGATCTACGGCCCGATCAACAAGGTCTCGAACAAGAACCTGCCGAACAGCACGATCGGCGACATCATCGTGTCCTCCGACTACGTCTGGCCGGCGGCGGCGTACGGCATCGCGGCCAACTCCGGCCTGGAGGACGCCTACCGGGACATCATCCCGGCGAGCAGTTTCTCCGCACCGAACTATGTGCTGCCGGCCAGCACGTTCGTCACCAGTGCCACGGCGTCGATCCCGATCCGGAGCACCGGCGACGCCACCAAGTCGGTCTGGCTGGCTCCGTACGGCACGACCACCTTCACCGCCGGGCCGACGATGACCGGGGCTTCCGGCACCGCCACGTCCATCGCCGTGCCGACGAGTCAGGGCGAGTACCGGCTCTACGTCGTCGACGCACAGGGCAACCGGTCGGCCGAATCGACCTCGATCGTCCGGCAGCAGAGCGGCGGCGGCAGCCAGCAGGGCGGGCAGCTCGTGGGCGGCCAGTCCGGTCGCTGCGTCGAGGTCCCCAACTCCTCCACCACCAACGGCACCCAGGTGCAGCTGTGGGACTGCGGCGGGGGCACGAACCAGCGGTGGACCTCCACCGCCAGCAAGCAACTGATGGTGTACGGCAACAAGTGCCTGGACGCCTCCGGGGCCGGTACGGCCAACGGCACCCAGGTCATCATCTGGGACTGCCACGGCGGGCTCAACCAGCAGTGGAACGTCAACGCCAACGGCACCATCACGAACGGCCAGTCCGGGCTCTGCCTTGATGCCAACGGCGCCGCCAGCGCCAACGGCACGAAGATCATCCTCTGGTCGTGCAACGGTGGCCCGAACCAGCAGTGGAGCCTGCGGAGCTGACCGACCGACCACACCGGGGCCGGGCCGATGACGGCCCGGCCCCGGGCCGTCCGCGTCCCCGCCTCCTCGAGGCAGCATGTGCTACCGGACAACAAGTGGGTAATGGTGGGTGATGACGACAACCTGGAAGCCTTACGAGAAGCACGGCGGCCTGTCGGAGAAGGACAAGCGGGAGTTGCCGGAGAGCGTTTTCGCGTTCCCCGACAAGCGCAAGGAGCCGATGACCGACGCGAGCCACGTCCGTAATGCCATCGCCCGCTTCGACCAGGTGCAGGGCGTCACCGACAAGGAGCGCGACCTGGCGTTCCAGAACATCCTCGCCGCTGCGAAGCACTACGGCGTCGACGTCGCGGAGACGGACTGGCGCCAACTCGGCAAACTGCCGCACACGCCGAACCCCGCACATTGAGCGCGCCACGTCCGGCCCCGGGCGGGTCCGAGGGCCGGATTGAAGGCGTGTTAGCGTGCTCGTCGTTGTCAGCGAGCGCCGCTAGCTCAACTGGCAGAGCAGCGGACTCTTAATCCGCGGGTTCGGGGTTCGAGTCCCTGGCGGCGCACCAACAAACACTTCCTCGTACCCGACCGACAGGCTCTGGCGCGCGGAACCGACGCCTGACGGTCGCCCGAGGAACCCGACCATCCCCCGCGTGGCACTGGCCAGCTCATGCCGCTTGTTCACACGCTCAGTTCGAGTACCAGGGGACGGAGGCGCACCTGATGATGGTGTTCGCTGCCTTGACCGTGCTTCGCGGGATCTGGAACATCACTGGCCGAGTCATCGACCGCTTCGGCACCAGCGATTACCGCATTCGGTTGAGCGCTTCGGCCAATGATGCCGCGACGTCAGGCTGAGAGAAGTCCCAGACCGTCAGCAGCCCGTCCGAACTGGTGAGGGTGAGTCGTCCGTACAGCATGATCGGTAGTTGTCTATTGTTCTTGAAGCGGCGATCCGGACCGCCCGACTTGTTGGTGTACTGCCAGGTTGTCCCGACGCATTGAGCATCGGCCGGTGGAGCTTCCGACTCGATGAAGCGCTGTGGCTGCGCATGGGCATTTACTGCGGCATAGGGGAGGTCGGCGTACCGTCTGCCGTGGCGGACGATCAGCCGGTCCGGAAGAAAGTAGATAGAGTGTTCTTTACCGTGCAGGCTCGGGACGGCGATGTTCGTCACGAGCACGGGCGGGCCGGCCAAGTCCAGAGAACCCGTGCTACGGCGTATCAGCGCTCCGGCCCCGGCATTAACTTTCCGCTGGTACGGAGTACTCAGGGCGCCCTCGGCTTCGACATGCCAAACACGCTGGATGCGGCTCACAAAACCGTTGCTCGCGGCGAAGCGTTCGTACTTTACTGCGGGTGCGTCGTCAACCTGGTAGAAGACGACGACTGACCGGCGCGCGATATCTCGTTGCCTAAACCACCACACGGCGGGCAGGCCAGGCACGAGCAGTGCGAGGCCGTACGGCGCGGAGATCAACGCCAACATCGCGACGGCGGCGGCGATCCACGGCCACAGTAATCGCCGTTGGGCAGCAGTCTGGATCTGATTGATCAAATCGGCGGGATGTGCTGCGACTAGATGTTGCACCGGAGTACCAGACAACTCCTGCATAACAATTTCGTCAGTTTGAGCTACGGGTGGCCTCGACGGTTGTGGGCCAGGCGAGGTCGGGATAGGTGCCGGGCTGCCGAAGTAGGTCGTACCGAGACCTGCGACGCGGATGTAGTTGCCGCGAGGTCCGGTGCCGACCCGAAAGCCGGGGACGCCGGCGGAGACACCGACGCCCGATGGTGACAGGTTGAACCGAAACGGACCCGCCTTGAGAGTGGTCCGTAGGTAGAAGCCCATGAGTAACCTCGCGTCGTCACTGGAGTGTGGGCAACGCTATGTCGCTGCACGTGTCAGAATAATCGAACTATCGGACATTGCAGTGCGCCGAACGAGCGAACCCGTCGCTAGTCTCTCGCCTTCAAATGGCTCTTTGGAGTTTACGGGGGGTGACGTTGCCCATGATCGCGGCTCCTTGCTTGTGGCCGCCCGTGCTTTGACACTCAGGTCCTCATCGGTGGGCTGCGAGCCCTCCACGCGTCGGGCCGTCTCTAGCCACAGGCCCGCCTGAGACGGAAGAGTCGCCGACGCTCGTTCCTGTCGGTAACCGGACTGAAGTCCCCGGTCGGTTAATGGTGGCCGCCTGGATGGCTGGAACTGCCGATCCGAGTTGTCGATTTTGCCTTGAGGACTGCGGCGCTACCTTCGTCGGGCCGTGGTGAAGCCTTGGGGGTAATGATGGGATACCGCTTCAATGCACCACCGAACTGGCCGGCTCCACCTGTTGGATGGATCCCGCCATCGGGCTGGAAGCCGGATCCCGCGTGGGGTCCTCCTCCATCCGGGTGGCAATTATGGATCCCCGACTCGTCAGCTCCGGCTGCGGCAGCGCCTGTTGCGGTCGCTCGGCAGGTTGCTGCGGCCCCTGTCGTCGTCTCCCAGCAGCGCACCGAAACTCCCGAGATTCCCCTGTTCGGTGCCCGTGGCAAGGCACGCGAACTCGCTGCGGAGAATGAGCATCTTCGCCGCGAGTTGGACCAGGTAACGGTGGAGCTGACCGGTCTGCGGGCAGAGATGTCACGGCTTGGCGTGCTGTCTGCGATCGAGCTTGAGCAGCATCGGGCTCGACTTGGCCGCGAGGTCGCCGACCAGGCTGCGAAGGGTGAAGCACAAAAGGCCGAACTCGATCGGCACTTGGGTGGTCTCCGGCAGCAGATCGTGGTCACCGAGGAGACTGCGCTACTCCAGGAGGCAGGTGTTTATCAGTACCGGCACCCCCTGTCGGACGCGGTCGCCTACCAGAGCCAGCTAAGCCGCCTTCAGGAGCGGATCAAGGCGATGACCAGGAAGGACGGGGGCGCGGTCAAGGCCGCCACCGGGTGGACGGTCAACGGCTCGGCTGCCGAGGGCCGGGCTATGATTCGGGATTTCTCCAAGCTCATGCTTCGCGCCTACAACGCCGAGGCGGACAACCTGGTACGGGGGTTGAAGCCGTACAAGCTCGCCTCGGCCGTCGAGCGGCTGGGGAAGGTGGCTGCGACCATCGCCAAGCTCGGCAAGACGATGGACATTCGTATCGCCGAGGGGTACCACCGGCTGCGGGTGGAGGAGCTTGAACTCACCGCCGACTACCAGGAGAAACTGGCTGAGGAGAAGGAGAGAGAACGCGAGGAGAAGGCTCGGCTCCGGGAAGAGCGACGTGCTCAGCAGGAGATCGAGCGCGAACGCGCTCGGCTGGACAAGGAACGCCAGCACTACGCCAATGCCATGACGGTCCTTCAGGCCAAGGGTGATATCGATGGGGCAGCCCAGATGCAGGATCGGTTGAGCCAGATTGACACTGCGCTCCAGGATGTCGACCGGCGGGCCGCCAACGTCAGGGCTGGCTACGTGTATGTGATCTCCAATCTCGGTGCGTTCGGCGAGAAGATGGTCAAGGTCGGCATGACCCGTCGCTTGGATCCGCTGGACCGGGTGCGCGAACTCAGTGACGCCTCGGTGCCCTTCAACTTTGACGTCCACGCCCTGTTCTTCTCCGAGGACGCTGTCGGCATCGAGGCGCAGATGCACGCTCGTTTGGCCGACCGACGTGTCAACCTGGTCAACCACCGCCGCGAGTTTTTCTACGCCACTCCCGAAGAGGCCAAGGAGCACCTGCTGAAGTTGGCTGGCAGCCTACTTCAGTACGAGGAGACCCCCGAGGCACTGGAATACCGGCAGAGCCTCACCCATGCGCAGAAGCAACCAGCCGCAGCCACTTGACAGGCCAAGTTCTTGGATGGCGGGTGCCACCAAGCTAGCGGGGGTCCAACGGATCACTGTGCACACGCGCTGTGCAACCGTTATGAGTATCCGTCGCCGATGGGCCAGCCCGCTCTAGCCATGATCAAGCCGAATTGCCGAGATGAGGTGAACAGGTCGTTGGGTGGACTGTTCGCCTTCCGGTCAGGTGGTCCACGACAAGACCAGAGCGAACTCGCCGACCACACCGTCACGCAGGTGTACCGCCTCGACAGGGGTTTGGTGGCCGAGATGGGGATCCGGGAGTGACATGACGTGCTTCTCTGCCGCCGCTGGCTACGACCTCACCGTCCGCGGCGATTGAAGCCGAGGAGGCATCGTGGTCGCTGAACCCACCGGCAGCCCGGCCACGATCCTCGTCTGCATCCGGGGCAATTCCGGCTCGGGGAAGAGCAGCATCGCCCGGGAGCTTCGACGCCGGCACGGTCGGGGCTGCGCCCTGGTGGAGCAGGACTACCTGCGCCGTATCGTGCTGCGCGAGCGGGACACACCCGGCCGTGCGGCACCCGCGCTGATCGGGCAGACCGTTCGGTTCGCACTGGACCACGGCTACCACGTGGTGATGGAGGGCATCATGCACGCCAGCCGCTATCGGAGCATGCTGACCGCACTGCGGGACGGCCACCGCGGCCGGTCACTGTTCTGCTACCTCGACGTGTCCCTGGCCGAGACGCTGCGCCGACATCTCACCCGTCCGCAGGTCAGTGAGTTCACCGCCGAGCACATGAGCGGCTGGTACGCCGCCCACGACGTCCTGGGCTGGCCCGACGAACTCGTCCTCCCCGAGACCACAGGGCTGGACGAGGCCGTCGAGGTCATCGCGGCTGCTGCCGGACTGCCCCAGACCGGGCGCGACGACGACCTGCTGCCGAACGTCGCGTACCCGTAGGGCACCCGACGGTCGCGGCCACGGGGACGAATAGAACTGCAACTATCGACGTCAATGGATTGATTTAATATAGACGGGCAGTAATATATGTGCGGGTTCGGTCCGTCCCGGGCTGATCGGCGGCAGGAGTTTCTGATGGGTGTGCAACGACGGCGCAAGCCACGTCCGGCCACGGCGATCGGTGTGGTCGGTTCTCTCGTGGCGGGGCTGCTGACCACCCAGGCCGTCGCCGGCCCGGCGGCGGCCGCCGCCGGGCTCGCCCTGACCGTGGACGTGTCCGCCGCCCGCCACAAGATCAGCCCCGACATCTACGGTATGAACGGCGGCGACCCCGCGCTCGTCGCCGAACTCGGCACCCCGGTGGCGCGCTGGGGCGGTAACGCGAGCAGCCGCTACAACTTCAAGAACCACACCTACAACACCGGCAGCGACTGGTACTTCGAGAACATCGTGGCCGGGCCCGACAACACGGTCGAGGCGTTCGTCCAGCGAAACCGGGACCACGGGACCAGGCAGGTGGTCACCGTGCCGTTGATCGGATGGGTGGCGAAGGACTCGCCCTCGTCACACCCGTTCGCCTGCGGCTTCCCGGCCACCCGCTTCCCCGAGCAGGACTCGTTCGACCAGTGGGACCCCAATTGTGGCAACGGCCGGCACGCCGACGCGAACCTGACCGGGGCGGTCCCCACGGACACCTCGATCCCGGCCGACGCGTCGTTCGCCGGCGAGATGGTGTCCCATCTGGTGACCCAGTTCGGCCCGGCGTCACGTGGCGGCGTACCGATCTACGAACTCGACAACGAGCCGGTGCTGTGGAACTCCACCCACCGCGACGTGCATCCCGACCCGGTGAGCTACGACGAACTGGGCGGCAAGGGCACGGCGACCGCCGCGGCCATCAAGGCCGCCGACCCGCGCGCGGCGGTGCTCGGCCCGTCCGGTTGGGGCTACTGCGAATGGGTGGCGTCCGGCGTGGACGGATGCGCGCCGGGTGCCGACGCGGCGGCGCACGGCGGGCTCAACCTGTCCCAGTGGTATCTGAAGAACATGAAGGACTTCAGCGACGCCCACGGCGGGAAGCGATTCCTCGACTACTTCGATCAGCACTACTACCCGCAGATCAGTGGCGGCAAGGACGCGGAAGCCAACGCGCTGCGGCTGCGGTCCACCCGGTCGCTGTGGGATCCGACGTACGTCGACGAGTCGTGGATCGGCCCCGGCGGGGTGAACGCTCCGCCGTTGCAGTTCATCCGCCAGATGAAGGCATGGGTCGCGCAGTACTACCCCGGCACCAAGGTCGCCATCACCGAATACAACTGGGGCGCCCTGGACGACATCAACGGCGCGCTCGCGCAGGCCGACGTCCTCGGCATCTTCGGGCGCGAGGGTCTGGACCTGGCCACCATCTGGGGCGAACCGAAGCCGACCGACCCCGGCGCGTACGCGTTCCGGATGTACCGGAACTACGACGGAGCCGGGAGCAGGTTCGGCGACGTGAGCGTGTCGGCGGTCAGCGGCGACCAGGGGCAGCTCTCGGTCTACGCCGCGCAACGCTCGTCCGACAAGGCACTCACCGTCATGGTGGTCAACAAGACGGGCGGCGATCTGACCTCACGGTTGGCGCTCTCCGGATTCCAGGGCGGGGACAGGGCGCAGCGGTTCACCTACGGCCCGGCCGATCTCACCTCGATCGTCCGCGGTGAGGATCTCCGGGTGGCCCGGGGCGGCGTCAGCGCGACGTACCCGGCGAACTCCGTGACGCTGCTCGTCCTGCCGCAGCGCCGACACTGAGCGCCTACTCAGGCTTTGGCGAACCTCGTGGTGAGCCGCTCGGTCGGGTTGACCGTGTACTTCAGGTGGTAGCCGGCGGCGATCACCATCGCCTCGGCGACCTTCGCCGCGTGCTCGTGGCCCTTGACGGCGGCGTTGGCGGCCAGGTCGACCGGTTGCCCGGTGGCGAGGCTGCCGGCAAGGGCGACCAGCCGCTGGTCGTCGTCGGAGAGTTGCTCGACCGCCGGTAGCGCGAGCAGCGCCGGCCAGTCGCGGATGACCGCCACCTGGATGTCGTGACCGTCGTCGTACTCGGGGATCTGTACGACCTCGACCAGTTCGGCGAAGCCTGGTTGCTCCGGCAGCTTGGTGAAGGTCAGCAGGTGTACGGCGGCCTTCTTGGTGTCCGGGCGGTCGATCCAGGCGCCGGCGCGGATCAGCGTACGCAGAGCGTCGGGGCTGAACTCGGAGGTGGACATGCCAGTGGGCCTCCTTCGCCGAGGGGGAATCCTCGCTGTCGAGTACAGCAGACGTCGACAACCGCCTCAGGCTGGCCTGGAAGACGCGAGAATGTCGAGGTAGTGCGGGTTGGTCATGACCCCCAGCACGTTGCCGAATGGGTCCACCACCGCCGCGGTGACGAAGCCCGCGTCCCCGTGGGGCGTGATCGGCTGGTATTCGGTGGCACCCATCGCGAGGAGCCGTTGCACGGTGGCGTCGAGGTCGTCGACGTGCCAGTGCATCACAGCGCCACCGGGCCCGGCCGTCGCGTCGGGCGGGGCGTACCTGCGGTCGATGATGCCCAGCTCCGCCTGGTAGTCGCCGAGGCGGAACTCGGTGTAGGCCGGACGCCCGTCGGGGCCGGGCCGCGAGAAGTACGCCTCCTGGCCCAGGAACCGGGCGTACCAGTCGGTGGCCGCCGCCACGTCGTCGGCCCAGATGTTCAGGGTGGCGAATCCGCGCAGGCTCACCTGGTGTCCTCTCGTCGATGTCGTCCGGTGGTCACGCTATCGGCGGGCACCGACAGCTTCGTCCCGACACGGAGGCGGCCAGCCGTGTAGCGCGCGGTATCCCGGGTAGTCGCCGCCGTCAGCCCGACGAGCGGCGGGAGCCAACGTGGAGACGACGTACCCGGGGGTGGAGGAGCACGGCCTGATCGGTGACCTGCAGACCGCCGCGCTGATCAGCAAGGACGGCACGATCGACTGGTTCTGCGCGCCGCGCTTCGACTCGCCGAGCGTCTTCGCCGCCCTGCTGGACCGTCGAAAAGGTGGCCACTTCCAGCTCTCACCCGACGGCATCGAGTATTCGAGCAAACAGCTCTACCTACCCGGCACGCCGATCCTGATCACCCGTTTCCACAGCGCCGACGGGGTGGGGGAGCTGTTGGACTTCATGCCCGTCACGGGCGAGCAGGCCACCGACCGGCACCGGTTGATCCGGCTGATCCGGATGGTCCGGGGACACATGCCGTTCCGCTTCGACTGCCGGCCGCGGTTCAACTACGGGCGGGATCCGTACGAACTGGAGGTGTACCCGGAGGGCGACGTCTTCCGCAGCTCGACCCTCAGCCTCACCCTGGCCCCCTTCTCGGACGCGGATCGGCTCGTCGACAAGCGGACGATCCAGCGCGACACCGAGGGCGTCTGCTTTCGCAACGAGCTGCACGTCGGCGACATCGGCGGAGTCGTCCTGGAGACGGCCTGCCCCCACCCACCCCGGGCCCTCAGCACGCAGGAGGCGTGCGAACTGCTGGCCGAGACACGGGACCACTGGCGTCGGTGGGTGGGCCGTTCCTCCTACACCGGCCGCTGGCGGGAGATGGTCGACAGGTCGGCGATGACGCTCAAGCTCATGACGTACGCCCCGACGGGCGCCGTGGTCGCCGCCCCGACGGCGGGGTTGCCGGAGCAGATCGGTGGACCACGGAACTGGGACTACCGCTACACCTGGATCCGTGATGCCTCGTTCTCGGTCCACGCGCTGCTCAGCGTCGGTTTCACCGAGGAGGCCCAGAAGTATCTGACCTGGCTCGAAGCGCGCATCCGGGACGCCCGCGACGGCAACGTGCCTCTGCAGATCATGTACCGCATCGACGGCTCGCCGGACCTCCCCGAGGAGGTGCTGGGCCACCTGGAGGGATACCGCGGCTCGGCGCCGGTGCGGATCGGCAACGGCGCGGCGGGCCAGGTGCAACTGGACATCTACGGCGAGGCGCTCAACTCGCTGCATCTCGCCGACCAGAGCGGGTTGATGACGTCGTACGACGGGTGGCGCAAGACGGCCGGCCTGATGGACTGGCTCTGCGACCACTGGGACCAGCCCGAGGACGGCATCTGGGAGACCCGCTCCGGGCGGCAGGACTTCACCTACGGGCGGATGATGTGCTGGCTCGCGTTCGACCGCGCGATCCGCATCGCGCACGCACGTGGGCGTCCCGCGAGCATCACCCGCTGGGCGGACGAACGCAACGCCGTCTACGAGCAGGTCATCGCTCGGGGATTCCATCCGGAACGACAGGCCTTCGTGCAGCACTACCGCACCGACATCACCGACGCCTCGCTGCTCGCGATGCCCGGGGTGGGCTTCATCGCGCCGAACGATCCGATGTGGCTGTCGACGTTGCGGGCGATAGACAACGAGCTGGTCTCGGACAGCCTCGTCTACCGCTACGACCCGAACGCCTCGCCCGACGGGCTCGCCGGCTCCGAGGGCACCTTCAGCATGTGCACCTTCTGGTACGTCCAGGCCCTCGCCCAGTCCGGCCGGCTCGACGACGCCCAGCTGACGTTCGAGAAGATGCTGACGTACAGCACGCCGCTGGGGCTCTACTCGGAGGAGATCGCGCCCACCGGTGAGCAGATCGGTAACTTCCCGCAGGCGTTCAGCCACCTCTCGCTGATCAGCACGGCCCACCACCTCAACGCCCTCCTCGACGGAAAGGGGTGACCGCGGGCGTACCCGTCAGAAGAGGGTCAGTGGTTCGACCGGTATCGGTTCGGGAAGTGCGTCGAGGCCGGGCACGCGGGCGCGTACCTCGTCGTGAAAGCGGCGGGCGAGCCGCGGCGCGTCGGCGTTGTCCGGCGTGTGGACGAACATGGTGGGGGAGCGACCCTCGCGCAGCCAGTCGGCGGTGACCTCGACCCAGCGCTGCCACCCCTGGACCGTCCGGGCGTTGTCGTCGCGGCCCAGGTAACGGACGATCGGGCGGTCGGTCAGCGCGACCGACCGCAGCGGCACCCGTGGCTTCTTGGTCCAGGCGTCGCGTTCCGCGTCGCTGGTCGGCGGACTGGTGAAGAACGCGGTGGTGTCGAAGGGGATCCATTCGGCCGAGGCCGCGGTGAGGGTCGCCTCGAGCAGCCGGATCGCGTGCGGGTCGGTGAAGAACGCGGGATGGCGGACCTCCACGGCGTACCGGTGGGAGCGCGGGAGTTGGCCGAGGAACCGATCGAGGGCGGGCACGTCGGCGGGCGAGAACGACCCCGGCAGCTGGATCCAGAGAGCGTGGGCGCGTGGGCCGAGGGGCTCGATCGCGTCCAGGAAGGCGCGCAGCGGGTCGCCGACATCGGTGAGCCGGCGTTCGTGCGTGACGACCTTGGGAATTTTGAGGACGAACCGAAAGCTGGGATCGGTCTGCGCCGCCCAGGACGCGACGGTGTCCCGGGCCGGCGTCGCATAGAACGTCGTGTTGCCCTCGACGGCGTCGCACCAGCTCGCGTAGTGCCGCAGGCGCTCCGCTGGCGGCAGCAGGCGACCGGGCCACGACCGGTGGGTCCACATCGCGCATCCCACGTGCAGCCGCATGACCGCCCCTCCTCTGGTGAAGCCGCGCCCACCGTATACGCGCCCCGTGGCAGCTCGGGACAGCCGTCTGTGCGGCGGCCGACCGCCGCCCCGCAGGGCTCGTCGTCGTTCACATTCGTCGTCAACTCAGGGTTGACGGGGAGGGGGCGTCAACCTATGGTTGACGCATGACCGAGCCTTTCCAGATGAACAACCACGTCAAGCTCGACGACCTGATCCAGGCGATCAAGAAGGCGCACACCGACGCGCTCGACCAGCTCACCGACGCGGTGATCGCCGCCGATCACCTCGGTGAGGTCGCCGACCACCTGATCGGGCACTTCGTCGATCAGGCCCGGCGCTCAGGCGCCTCCTGGACCGACATCGGCCGCAGCATGGGGGTCAGCAAGCAGGCCGCGCAGAAGCGCTTCGTCGCGAAGGGCTCCACCGAGGCGGCGGCGCTCGACCCCAACGCCGGCTTCGCCCGGTTCACCCCCCGGGCCCGCAACGTGGTGGTGGCCTCGCAGGAGGAGGCCCGTGCCAGCGGTAACGCCGAGATCGGCCCCGAGCACCTGGTGCTGGGCCTGCTGGCCGAGCCGGAGGGTCTTGCCGCCAGGGTGATGGCTGGTCGGGGCGCCACCCCCGAGGCGGTGCGGGAGGCGGTCGGTGCCGTCCTCTCACCGCGGGCGGAGCAGGTTCCGGAACTCATCCCGTACGACGCGCGCGGCAAGAAGGCGTTGGAGCTGACCTTCCGGGAGGCGCTGCGCCTCGGGCACAACTACATCGGCACCGAGCACATCCTGCTCGCCCTGCTGGAGCAGGAGGACGGCGCCGGCGTGCTCACCAACCTCGGCCTGGACAAGGCGGCGGTCGAGGCCGACCTGTCCGCCGCCCTCGCCGCCGCCGTCGGTAAGAAGTGAGAACCCGGGGTCAGGACGCCTCGGGGAAGCCGTAACGCAGGGCGTGCTCCGGATCGGTCGGGTCGATCTGGCGTACGCCCGCGTCGGCGAGTCGCTTGTTGACCTCGTCGAGCTGCTCGCGGACCAGTCGGGCCTCCTCCTCGGTGACCCGGCCCCGGTGCGGCCTGCCGGCGTGCTCCAGCGTGCCGTAGTCGATCTTCTCGACGCTCTTGCGGGCCTTGGGCGGGCGGACCCGCTCGGCCGTCTTCAGCAACTGCGCCATCGGGACGTCGGTGGCCATCGCGTCGAACTCGCTGGCGGTGAGGACCACCCGTCGAGGCTCGCCGCCGCCGTGCCGGTCGTGGATCTCCACCACCGCCACGTCCAGCGCGGCGTCGTCGATGCTCTCCACCTCGCCCGGGGTGGCGTCGAGCTGCACGGGCCCGGCGACCAGGTCCGGGTGCTCCAGGACGACGACACGAACCACCTCGTCGTCCTGCTGCAGAACGGTGCCGGTGAAGTCGGAGACCTGGATCGTCTTCTTGCCCATGCGCGGAGCTTCTCCTGTCGTAGGCCGGGGTGCCGGACCTGGAAGAAATTACCCGACAGGTGTGCGAATACCGCCGCTGGTCCTCCTGCGGTGTGTCGTCCCCGACCACCGGCAGAGGCCGCCTTCGGCGCTGTCCGGGCCTGGCCGGCGCCTCAGCGGGTGTTGAGGCCGTGCCGGCTGGAGCTGCCGGCCGGCAGCTTGTTCAGTTTCGCCCAGGACAGGGCGCCCGTCGTGCGGGTCACCCGGTAGCGCGGTTGGGCCGGACGGGCTCCGGCGGCCTCCGCTGCTTGCCAGAGTCGCGTGGGGTCCTGGTGGAAGCGGTCGTTCGGCTGAATCGGCATGACCATACCGTCCCAAAGAAAGGTGTCCATGTATGGAAATACCTATGACGGTCGATCTCGCTACCCGGTTCCCGCATCTCGGGCAGCACGGCGCCCGGCGCATTCGTGACCCCGGGCGATCCGGCCCCGACGGGAAGGCCCGCCCGGTCGGGCCGCTGCGCGTACGGTGATCCACGACGTGTCCGGCGACGGGAGGTACGCATGCTCAACCGGCTGCTGCAGCTGCACCTGGCCTCCTGGCTCGGCCAGTGGCCGGCCGGCCCGGGGCTGCACGTGGTCGCCTCGCATCGCCGGCTCCAGCCGGCCTGGGACGGCCGGCTGCGTCCGGCCCTCGCCGTCGACACCGGTCGGAGCGCGGTGCTCTCCGTCGCGCCGGACCGGGTGGCGGCGATCCGGGCGTTGGTCAAGCGCGCTCCGGAGCGCATGCTCGCGGCGCTGCCGGAGGCCGTCGGACTGCCCACCTTCTGTGTGCACGACGGCCCGTTCCGCTGGAGTCTGGCTCCCGCGCCACTGCCCGACGTGGGGGAGTGGACCGAGTCGACCGCCCCTGGCCTGCCGGCCTGGCTGCGGCTGTTCGACCGGCCGGTGCTCGTGGTCCGCGACGTGGACGGCACCTACCTCGCCGGAGCCGGGATAAAACGCCACGACGCGTACGGGCACGAACTGGCCATCGGCACCGCGCCAGCCGCTCGGGGTCGGGGCCTCGCGCGTCGCCTGGTGGCGCAGGCGGCACGGCGGGTCCTAGACGAGGGCGCGGTGCCGACGTACCTGCACGAGAAGGACAACCACGCCTCGGCCCGGGTCGCGGAGGCGGCGGGCTTCCCGGACCGGGGCTGGCGGGCGTACGGGGTCTATCCGCGGTGAGACGGGGCAGCCGTCGGGCGCCGGTCTCAGTGCGCGGACCGTGGATCCCGGGCCGGATCCACGGTCCGCAACCTGCCCCCAGGCCCCGGTTCTCGGGCGGTCGGCCGCGTCGCTGACGGGTCGATCCGATGTCGATCACGCTACGTATCGAATCTGCCCGGTGCAAGGTGCGAGCTGTTGGGTCGGAGTGTCGAATAGCGGACTTGACCTGCGGCGGAGCCGGGTTGCGGGTGTGAACCGGTCAGTGACGCAGCGTGCGGATGAGGTCGAGTACCTGTCGGGTCACCGGGCGGAGCACCCGCAGCCGCGACAACGCGACCAGCCGGTCGATCAGCGGCACCACGCCGTCGATCAACTGCCGGGTCTTGACCTGACCGGGTGACCGGTCGTGCACCCAGTAGAGGACGACGCCCATGTACGCCAGCCAGAGCAGCTCGGGCAGCTGCGGGCGCAACTCCGCGTCGACCTTGGCGGTCGAGCCGGTCAGCACCTCGGCGAACAGGTCGATCGCCGCCTGCCGGGGGCCGGACGACTCGGCGGAGAAGGGACTGAGCGGAGAGGTCGGCTCGGCCGCGGTCTTGAAGAAGGTCGCCGCGAACGCGTGTGACGGGGTCAGCACGTCGATCCCGGCATGCAGCACCCCGGCCAGCCGATCGGCGAACGCCTCCTTCCGGTCGAGCACCGGTTGGGCCTTCGCCCGGTGCTCGACCTGGGACTGGGCGTAGAACTCCTGGATCAGGTGGTCCTTCGAGCCGAAGTAGTAGTAGGCGTTGCCCACCGCGACGCCGGCTTCCTGCGCGATCGCCCGCATCGTGGTCTGGGCGTAGCCGCGCTCGCGGAACAGTCGCATCGCGGTGTCCCGGATCAGCTGCCGGGTCTGCTCGCCCCGGGCGGTCGCAGGTTCACCCGCAGTGGTCGTCGGCGCAGGTTGCTCGGTCATCGGGGTCACGGTATCCCGCCGGTTCGTCCATCGGCTCGGCCCACGGATCGCGAACCCGCTCCCGGATCGCGGAGGCGGTCGCCACCACCTGCCGGGCCAGCGGCAGCAGATGCGGCCGGGACAGCCGCTCGGCCGCCGACCGGTGGTCGGCCAACGCCCAGAGGCAGGCGAACCAGGCGCCGTCGCCCGCGTACACCTCGCCGGTGTCGGCCACGACGGTCAGGTCACGCAGCGTCGCGTCGTGGTCCAGGCCGGGGAAGCGCCGCCGGGCCTCGGTCGAGCCGGCCGGCACGAACTCCAGGGGTACGAGCTGGGCGCGGGACGCGAGCCACCGGCGGGCGGCCCGGCAGAGCGGGCAGTTCGCGTCGAACAGGACGGTGAACCCCCGGACCCCACCGCCGGAGAACGCGGTGGGATCCGGAGGCCCGGCGGGCCCGCCGACCGGTGCGGCGGTCATCGGGTCACGGGGTTGGTTCCCGGCCCGTCGGCGCCGGGCTGTGCCGCGCGGGGCTGTGCGGTGCCCGGCTGTGGTCCCACCGGCTGTGGTCCCACCGGCTGGGGTCCGGTCGGGTAGGGCCCGACCGGCTGCGCTCCGACCGGATAGGGCGCGGTCGGGTGTGCGCCGTGCGGTGCGGGCGGCATGGGGAGCCGGCCGATCGGTGCGATGGGCGGGTGCGTGGCGAGCTGGCGGAGTCGGTTGCGGCGGTAGCGGCCCAGCGCGAAGACGTTGAAGAAGTGCAGCGCGCCGAGCACCAGCAGCACCAGGCCGATCTTGAGGGACAGCTCCTCCATGGCCTCACTTGTGGTGAGCACCGGGTCGGGGTGCTTCATGGCCACCGTGACGTAGCCGAGGTTGAGCAGATAGAAGCCGACCACCAGGAGGCTGTTGACCGCTCGGGCGAGTCGTTCGTCGGCGAACGCCTCCTCCAGGAAGACCTGCCCGTTGCGGGACAGCGCCCGCGCCACCCAGATGGTCAGGCCGACGCTGACCGCGAGGTAGATCACGTACATCCAGACCTTGATGTCCATGTGGACGCCTTCCTTGAACGTGTTCAACTACCGACGACGTCAGCCTAGAGCGGGTATTGAACATGTTCAAGAAGTGGCGATCAGTGACTGTGGACACTGTGGCGCGGCGCTGAGCGCGCCGTCCGGTCGAGCCCTGGAGCCCGACCGGACGGCGTCGAGGCTCAGTGAGCCAGGCCGAGGGCCTCGGCCGCCGCGCGGCCGTTGGCGTGGCTCGCGCCATAGGTGGTGACGAAGGCGCGTACGCCCACTGGGCGCCACTGGGCCGGCCAGCCCATCTCCACCACGGTCACCGGGTGCTGGGCCGCCAGGTCGGCGATCAGTTCCGGGCCGCCGGACAGCCGGTGCAGGTGCCGTCCGACCAGCACGATGGGACGATCCCCGGCCAACCCGCGCAGCGTGGCCGGGTCGGTCTCGCTGGCGATCACCCGGATCTCCCGCGTGCCGTCGAGGTGCGGGCCGAGGCCCCACGGCACCCGTCCCTCGGCGATGGTGGACTCGGTGTGCAACTGCACCACCAGCGGCTCATCCAAGCCGGTGAGCACCCCCTCCACCTGCACCGCCCGGCGCGCCACCGCGTACCCCAGATTGGAGTCCGCGGCGGTCGGTGACCCGCCGGCGGCCCGGGTCCAGGCGGCGAGCGCGGCGGCGCGGCCGCCCGCCTCCTCGACCCGGGCGATCGGCAGCCGACCGTCGGCGGTCGCCTCGACGATCTCGGCGGCCACCCGCTCGACCAGCGCGGCGTCGACCTTCGCGCCGATGCAGAGCAGGTCGGCGCCGGCCGACAGGGCCCGGACCGCGGCCGGCCCGACACCCCCGGCGGCCACCGCGGCCCCCTTCATCTCCAGCGCGTCGGTGATCACCGTGCCGGTAAAGCCGTACTCGGTACGCAGCAGGTCGACCAGGACGGCCCGGCTGAAGGTGGCCGGGTCGTCCCCGGTCAGCGCCGGCACCCGGATGTGCGCGGTCATCACGGCACGCGCCCCGGCGGCGACGACCGCGGCGAACGGCGGCAGGTCCCGCTGGCGCAGCAACTCCAGCGGTACGTCCACAGTGGGGAGTTCGTGGTGGGAGTCGGTGCTGGTGGCGCCGTGGCCGGGGAAGTGCTTGGCGCAGGCCGCGACGCCGGCGGACTGCAGGCCGTTCACGGCGGCGGCCGAGTGGGCGGCCACCCGGACGGGGTCGGCGCCGAAGGAGCGGGTGCCGATCACCGGGTTGTCGTCGGCGGTGTTCACGTCGACGGTGGGGGCGAGGTTGACGGTGATGCCGAGCGCGGCCAGTTCGGCGCCGATCGACTGGTAGACCTGTCGGGTCAGCGCCACGTCGCCGACCGCGCCGAGTGCGGCGTTGCCGGGGTACGGGCTGCCGGTGGCATGTGCCAGCCGGGTCACGTCGCCACCCTCCTCGTCGATGGCGATCAGCACGTCCGCCCGGCCGGCGCGCAGCGCGGCGGTGCCCGCCGCCACCTGCGCGGGGTCGTGCACGTTCGTGCCGAACAGGGTGTGCCCGGCCAGCCCGTCGGCCACCAGGTCGACCGCCCAGTCCGGCGGGACCGGTCCCGGGTACGCGGCGAGCAGCGTGCCCAGCGCGAGCCGACGCAGTCCTGGATCGAGCCCCACGTGATCTCCCCCTTCGGTCCCCCGGGCACGAACGTCGTACCCGCGGTGGTCGTCGCCCTGCCGGGTCGGCCGAGCACTCTGCCTCGGGGTGGCCGTTACGCTACGGCTACCCGTTCGCAGGTCGGTTTACAGTTAGCAAAGTTTACTAAAACTAGAGGACGTGGCATGAGTGCGACCCGGCTGCCCGGCACCCCCCGCCTGTTGCGGGCGCTCAACGACCGCGCGGCGTTGGAACTGCTCCTGGAGCGTGGGCCGCTCACCCGGGCCCGGCTCGGCGAGCTGACCGGGCTGTCCAAGGTCACCGCCTCGCAACTCGTCGAGCGGCTGGAGGAGCGCGGCCTGGTCAGCCGGGTCGGCGAGCAGGCCGGCGGGCGAGGGCCGAACGCCCAGCTCTATGCGGTGCGTCCGAGCAGCGCCCACGTCGTCGGGGTGGACGTCGGGCCGGACCGCGTGGTGGCCGCCTGCGCCGACATCACCGGCGCCGTCATCGGCCGCGTGGAGCAGTCGACGCGGGACACCGACGACCCGGTGGGCGTGGTGCACAACGCCGTGGTGCAGGCCGCCAGCAGCGCTCAGGCGCAGCTCAGCAGCGTCCGCCGGATCGTGCTCGGCACGCCGGGCCTGGTCGATCCGCACACCGGCGACATCACCTTCGCCTTCAACCTGCCGCGCTGGCACAGCGGTCTGCTCGCCGCGCTGCGCGACGACCTGCACACGCCAGTGGTCTTCGAGAACGACGTCAACCTGGCCGCGGTGGCCGAGGCGCAGTCCGGCGCGGCACAGGGCGTGGCCGACTTCGTCCTCGTCTGGGTGGGCGCCGGCGTCGGCCTGGCGATCATGCTGGGTGGTCGCCTGCACCACGGCAGCAGCGGCGCGGCCGGCGAGATCGGCTACCTGCCGGTGCCCGGAGCGCCGATCCCGCGCGACGTCTCGCGGCGTGCCAAGCCGGCCTTCCAGCAGGTGATCGGCGGCGACTCGGTCCGCGCGGTGGCCCGCGAGCACGG
Source organism: Micromonospora sp. NPDC005194 (assembly GCF_040608335.1). Taxonomy (NCBI): domain Bacteria; kingdom Bacillati; phylum Actinomycetota; class Actinomycetes; order Micromonosporales; family Micromonosporaceae; genus Micromonospora; species Micromonospora sp. NPDC005194. The sequence continues at coordinate 92,133 of NZ_JBEXIA010000022.1, forward strand.
CTACCCGGACACCGACGCCGCCGAGGCCGTCCGCGCGGCCGTCGCCGACGGCGCTGCGGGCGGCCCGATGCTCGACGAGCTGGCCCGTCGGCTCGCGCTCGGCGTGGCCAGCACCTGCGTGGTGCTCGACCCGCCGTTGGTCGTGCTGGCCGGCGAGGTTGGCCAGGCCGGCGGGGCAGCGCTCGCCGACCGGGTGCAGCGGGAGGTCGCGGCCATCACCCTGGTCCGGCCACGGGTGGTGCCCACCGGCCTCACCGAGGAGCCGATCCTGCGCGGCGCGCTGCGCACCGCCTTGGACGCCGTCCGCGACGAGGTGTTCGGCTCCACCGTCGGCTGAGCCCGCTGGGGCGGTCATGTGAAGGAATATTTCACCGCAGCCCGTCGAGCTGCAAGGTCTTGCCGGCTGTCGCCGGGCCCCGCGCGGCGAGCCGCCGGGTCACCCGGCGCGGTGCGGGTGACCCGGCCCGGCCCCTTTAGATCAGGTCGCGGCGACGGAACACGGCGAACGCCGCCACGGTCAACCCGCCGGTGATCACGAGCAGCACCACCAGCGCGGGCCCCCAGGTCAGGCTGTAGAAGCCCTCGCAGTAGCCGTTGCCGCTGTTGCCCCGACAGCGCTGCGCGTCCCAGAAACGGGCCTCGCCGTTGAGCCACGCTCCGATGTGGCTGGACAGCATCAGCTGGTCCGGCCGTCGGGCATCGACGATCTCCAGCACCAGCCGGGCGCCCAGCTCCCAGACCACCGCGTACGCGGCGGCCGCGCCGAGCGCCGCCGAGGTGTGCCGGCCCAGCGTCGCGATCGCGAAGCCCACGGCGGTGGCCAACAGCACCAGCACCAGGCCGCGGCCGTGCACGGCCGCCAGCGAGCGCCAGAAGTCGTCACCGAGCTGACCGGCCAGCCCGGCGGTCTGCCCGATCACCCAGAAGGTGGCCAGGTAGACCAGCGACGCCGCCACGGCCAGCGCCAACACCGTCCCGAGCAGGGTGCCCAGCTTCGTGGCGAGCACCGTCAGCCGACGCGGCCGCCACAGCAGCAGGTTCACCACCCCACCGGAGTTCAGGTCCGCCCCGATGTACGAGGCGCCCACCAGAAACCCGAACAGCACCAGGAACGCGATGAGGAAATACAGCAGCGGGCGGGCCTGCTGGGCGAAGCTGAACACCCCGGGCAGGTAGTCGGCCGCGATCGGCAACCGGTCCTGCCGGATGGGGTCCAGCTCCGAGCAGTCGTCCGGGAAGTAGTCGCCCGTGTCGTCGGGCGAGATCCCGGCGTCCTGCCGGGCCAGGCACTGCTGGTGGGTGGCCTCCATGTTCTGCCGCGCCGCGATGGCCTGCGCCCGCGCCGAGCTGAGCTCGTCGGCGGTCGGCCGGTGCGAGCCGGCCAGGGTGGTCGCTGCGGTGACGGCGAACGCCAGCGCCAGCAGAACGACCATGAGCTGCACGAAGCGGCGCGCGGACAGCCGCTCCAACTCGGCCCGGACCAGGTTCACGCGTCCACTCCCCGTACGTCGAGATCGATCACGGCGCCGTCGGCGCCGGACGGCGGCGCCCAGTCGTCGACCTGGCGGGGCACCGACGGATGCTCGCCGGCGCCGGTCAGCTCCAGGAAGACGCTCTCCAGATCGGGCCGGAGCGGCGTCAGCTCGCTCACCCACAGCCCCTGCTCGCCCAGCACCCGGCTGATGACCGTCGGATCGGTCGCCCCGCTCACCACCAGCGCGTCACCCTCGACGGCAGCCGTCAGCTCCGCCGCGTGCAGCAGCTCGGCGGCACGGACCGGCTCGGCCACCCGGACCAGGAACTCGTGCCGGTCGTGACCCGCCAGCACCTCGCCCACCCGGCCGGCCGCCACCCGCTGCCCGCGCGAGATGATCGTGACGTGGTCGCAGATCAGTTGGATCTCGCCCAGGATGTGGCTGGACACCAGCACGGTCACCCCGGCCGCCGCGAGCGACCGCATCAGGTCGCGCATCTCGCGGATGCCCGCCGGGTCGAGGCCGTTCGCCGGCTCGTCCAGGATGAGCAGCTGCGGATCCTTCAGCAGGGCGGACGCCACCGCGAGGCGCTGCTTCATGCCCAGCGAGTAACCCTTCACCCGCTCGTCGCCGCGGTCGCGCAGGCCCACCAGCTCCAGCGCCTCGTCCACGCGGGAGATCGACACCCCACCGGCGCGCGCCAGCAGCCGCAGCGTGCGGCGCCCGGTGAAGTTGCCGAAGAACTGCGGACTCTCCACGATCGCGCCGACCCGACCGGCCACCCGGGGCAGCAGCTCGGGCGACGGCTCGCCGAACACCGTCATCCGCCCGCCGTCGGCCCGCACCAGCCCGAGCAGGGCGCGCAGCGTGGTCGTCTTGCCGGAGCCGTTGGGCCCCAGGAAGCCGTGGATCTGCCCGGCCTCGACCAGCAGGTCGAACCCGTCGACCGCCACCCTTCTGCCGTGGCGCATGCTGCGGAAGGTCTTGCGCAGACCCTCGATTTCGATGACCGCGCTCATCCGCGCGGCTCCGTACGTCGATCGGGCATGGGTCGTCCTCCGGCTGTGGTGATCAACGACACGGTGCCTCACCCTATGGCCGGGGCGCCGCCCATGGGGGGCGCCCCGGCGCTGCGTGGTTGGATGGTCGGGTGACTGGTGACCTGATCCCCGGCGCTGCCGGCGCCGCGCCTGCCGCCGCACCCGTGGACCCGGATCTGGTGGTCAGCCTCGACAGCGTCGGCGTACGCCGCTCCGGCACCGCGCTGCTGCAGGACCTGACCTGGCGGGTCGAGCTGGACGAGCGCTGGGTGGTGCTCGGCCCCAACGGCGCGGGCAAGACCACCCTGCTCAACCTGGCCGCCGGCCGGCTGCACCCCACCACCGGCGTCGCGCACGTGCTCGGTGAGCGCATCGGCCGCACCGACGTCAACGAGCTGCGTACCCGCATCGGGCTCTCCACCGCCGCGCTCGCCGAGCGGGTGCCCGCCGACGAACAGGTAAGCGACGTGGTGGTGACCGCCGCCTGGTCGGTGGTCGGGCGCTGGCGGGAGAGCTACGACCGCGGCGACGAGGCGCGGGCGCGGGCGTTGCTCAGCCAGCTCGGCGTCGGCAACCTCGCCGAGCGCCGCTACGGCACCCTCTCCGAGGGCGAACGCAAGCGCGTCCAGATCGCCCGGGCACTCATGACCGATCCGGAGCTGCTGCTGCTCGACGAGCCCACCGCCGGGCTCGACCTGGGTGGCCGCGAGGACCTGGTCACCCGGCTGGCCGAGCTGGCGTACGACCCGGACGCCCCCGCCATGGTGCTCGTCACCCACCACGTTGAGGAGATCCCGCCCGGGTTCACCCACGCGCTGCTGCTGCGCGAGGGCGCCGTCGTCGCCCAGGGTCTGCTCGCCGAGACGGTGACCGGCGACAACCTCTCCAAGACCTTCGGTCTGCCGCTGGTGGTCGAGCGGTCCGGCGACCGCTACACCGCGCGCGCCGCCTGAGCGGGCGACCGTGTCGCAGACCCGGGTGGTGGTGGTCGGCAGCGCCAACATGGACCTGGTCGCGATGGCGCCGTCGCTGCCCCGACCGGGCGAGACCATGCTCGGCACCGAATTCGTGATGGTGCCCGGTGGCAAGGGCGCCAACCAGGCCATCGCCGCGGTCCGGGCCGGCGCCTCCTGCGCCTTCCTGGGCGCGATCGGCTCCGACGCGTTCGGCGTGACGCTGCGGGCCCGGATCACGGCGGCCGGCGTGGACACCGGCCACCTGCGGGTGGTCTACGGCACCTCCGGTGTGGCGCTCGTGATGGTCAACGCGCAGGGGGAGAACGCCATCCTGGTCACCCCCGGCGCGAACGACGCGCTGGTCGGCCTCACCGACGAGGAACTGGCGACGGTACGCGGGGCGGACGTCCTGGTCGCCCAGCTGGAGATCCCGGTGCAGACGGTGACCGCCGCCGCGCTGGCCGCCCAGGCCGCCGGCACCCGGGTGATCCTCAACGCCGCACCGGCCCGGGACCTCCCACCGGAGCTGCTCGGGGCGGTGGACCTGCTGGTCGTCAACGAGGGCGAGGCGCAGGCGTTCACCGGTCGGGGCCGCGAGGAGCCTCGCGCGCTGCTCGACCTGGTGCCCCGCGCCGTTCTCACCCTCGGTGACGCGGGCGCCTGGTACGTCGACCGCGACGGCGCCGAGGTGCACGTGCCCGCGGTCCGGGTCGACGTGGTCGACTCCACAGCGGCCGGCGACGCGTTCACGGCCGCGCTGGCGGTCGGCTGGGGCGAGGGGCGGGACGTCGTCGACGCGGTGCGCTGGGCGGCGGCGGCCGGCGCGGCCTGCGTACGCAAGCTCGGCGCCTCGGTGGCACTGCCGCAACGCGCCGAGATCGACGCGCTGTACGCGCCGGGCTGACCCGTCGTCGAGCACCGCGACGTCGACGCGCCCGGCCACGTCACGCCGGCCGGCCGTCTCCCGTCCGGAAGGCCCGCCGGTACGCCGACGGTGACGTCAGCATGATCCGCCCGAAGTGGTGGCGGTAGGTGACCGGGGTGTCGAAGCCCACCGCGCCGGCGATCTGCTCGATCGGGGCTTCGGTCTCCTCCAGCAGCGCCAGACTGGCCCGGACCCGCTGGTCGATGAGCCACCGGATCGGGCTGGTCCCGGTGGCTCGGGTGAAGTGCCGCAGATAGGTGCGCGGTGACATGTGTGCCCGCCCGGCGAGCCGGGCGATGCTCAGCGGCTCGGCGAGGTGCGCGAGCGCCCACTCGATGCTGGCGGCGATCCGGTCGTCGCCCGGGTCGGCGGTCACCGGCGCCTCGACGAACTGGGCCTGTCCGCCGTCGCGGTGCGGAGGGATCACCAACCGGCGGGCGACCGCGTTGGCGATGGCCGCGCCATGGTCACGCCGCACCACGTGCACGCTGAGATCGAGTCCGGCGGCACTGCCGGCGCTGGTGAGCAGGTCGCCGTCATCGAGGTAGAGCACGTCCGGGTCCACCTCGACGCGCGGGTACCGCCGCGCCAGCAGCTCCGCGTACCGCCAGTGGGTGGTGGCTCGCCGACCGTCCAGCAGCCCGGCACCGGCCAGCGCGAACGCGCCCGAGCAGATCGACATGATCCGGGCACCGCGCGTGTGCGCCCTGCGCAGCGCGGCCACCAGCGCGGGCGACGGGTCGGCGGTCACGTCCGGCACGCCGGGCACGATCACCGTCCGCGCCGCCGCCAGCTCCGCCAGGCCGTACGGGGTGTGCAGGCTGACTCCGCCGACCACCGGGACCGGCCCCGGCTTCTCGGCGCAGATCACCAGGTCGTACCAGTCGACGTCGAACTCGGGGCGGGGCAGCCCGAACACCTCGGTGACGATGCCGGTCTCGAACACCGACATTCCCGGGTACGCGAGCACGGCGACGCGGTGACCGGCGGCCGGCTGTCGCGGCGTCGGCAGCCGGCGTGCGCTGTTCGGCATGGCGGGATGTTAGCGCAGGACGTCGTTCCCGCCACTCGTCCCGGCCGCCGGGCACGGCCACGATCAGTGTCATGACCTTCACCTTCGCCGTCCCGCCAGCCGCTCCGGACGCCGCAGCCGCCCACTTTCTCGCCCGACTCAGCGTCCAGACCGATGTCAGTGACGTGCACGCCGACCTGGCCGCCCGTACCCCCGGGCTCGTGGTGGTCGACTCCCGGGGGGTGACCGGCTGGGCGCAGGGGCACCTGCCGGGAGCGGTGCACCTGCCCACCGCCGAGATCGCCGCCCGGGCGCCTGGCCTGATCCCCACGGGTACGGCGGTGGTCACCTACTGCTGGGGGCCGGGCTGCAACGGGGCGACCCGGGCGGCGCTGGAGTTCGCCCGGCTCGGTATTCCGGTCAAGGAGATGCTCGGCGGGTTCGAGTACTGGGTACGGGAGGGGCTGCCGGTGGAGACGGAGACCGGGGTGACCCGACGTCCCGTCGACGATCTGACCGCACCGAGGGCGACGATCACCTGCGACTGCTGATCCGGCTACGGCCCGCCAGGCGGGGCGTGGGCTCAGCCGGCGGGTTCGTCGCTGAGCTTCTCGCCGCGTCGCCGCAGCATGCCGAGGCCGGGGATGCCCGCCACGGCGAGCTTGAGATCACGGGTGACGTCCAACAGGTCGTGCAGGTCGGGCCCGACCCGGTCCAGCGTCGCGAGGATGGGCAGGATGTCGGCGGTCAGGTGCTCCTTGAGCTTGGGCAACTCGTCGATCAGGTGGATCGCCGCGGTGATCTCCTCGTGGCTCAGCTCCTCGACGAACCTCCCGGTCATCGGCGCGGCCCGCCGCAGCGCCGGCTCGTACGCCGCCAGCAACTCCGCCGCCGTGGTCGCCGCCTGCGCGGCGGTGCCCACGGTGACCGCGGCGCTGCCGGCCACCGCCTCGGCCTCGGTGACCACCGTGCCGGCGACGTGCGCGACCTTCTCGGCCTCGGTGACCACCACGGCGGCGGCCGTCGCCACCTCGCTGGCGGTGTCGATGGCGGTGGTCGCGGCGGCGCTGATCACCGCGACCTCGCGGACCGCCGCCTCGGCGTCGGTGAGCACCGCATCGGTCCGGTCCAGGGTCGTCTCGATCCGATCCACCACGCCGTTGATCCTGGCCAGCAGCGCTTCCACCCCGTCGAGCACCGCGAACGCGCGGGCGGGCACGGCGGCGAACGAGGCTGCCGAGCCGAGCGCCTGGTCGAGGGCGGAGCGGGTCAGGCCGACCACGGCGGTCGGTGTGGGGAGGGGAATCGCCATGGGACCAAGTGTGCGTCGGCCCCGCCACAACCGCTCGCGGGCGACCGTCGGCGCGGCCTGCGGCGGTAGGGTGCCGGCATGTCGGCCCCCTCGCCGCACCACCCGCCGAGCACCCGGGCGGCCGTCCTGCTCGCCGTGCTCGCGGCGCTGGCCGCCGCGCTCGGCACGGCGGTGCTGGTCCGCGCGGACGCCGGCCTCTCCGTGCGGCAGGTCACCGTCGGCGGCGTGCCGATGACCGAGGTACGCGCCGGCCCGCCGACACCTGACGCGCGGCGGCCCGGCGTGGTGATCGCGCACGGATTCGCCGGCTCGGCGCGGCTGATGCGCCCGATCGCCGACACCGTGGCCCGCCGGGGAGCGGTGGCGCTGCTGTTCGACTTCGCCGGGCACGGCGCGAATCCGGCCCGACTCGGCCCCGACATGCCACCCGCGACGCTCGCCGCCGACCTGGACGCCGCGGTCGGATACCTGCGCGCCCAGCCGGATGTGGACCCGGCCCAGATCATGCTGGTGGGACACTCGATGGGCGCGGGCGCGGTGACCCGGTACGCGGCCGGGCACCCGGAGATCGCCCGGACGGTGGCGATCTCGCTGCCCGACGCCGGCGAACTGCCTCCGGGCCACCCGGCGGAGCTGTTGCTCATCGTCGGCGGCGCGGAGTTCCCCGCGTTCCGGCGCGCGGCCGACGACGCCGTGCGGCGCGGGGCGGCGGTGGGCCGACGGCCAGCGGTGGTGGTGCCCGGTGTGGAGCACATCTCGGTGCTCTTCGCCCCGCGTACCCACGAGGAGATCGCCGACTGGCTGCCCAGCGTCGACGGGGCCGCGTCGCCCCGACCGCTCGTCCGGCTCGCCGGGGCGGGGCTGCTGGTGTTCGCGTTCGCCGTCGGCGTCGTCCCGTTGGCGGCCCTGCTCCTGGGCCGGCGGGCCGGCGGGGGAACGGCGTCGGCGGGAGGCGGGGCGCCGCTGCGTGGTCTCGCCCTGCTCGGGCTGGCCGTCCTCGCGAGCGGTCTCGCGGCGGCCGTCGCGGCCGTCCTGCCGACCAACCGTCTCCCGCTCGCGGTCGGCGGTTACGTCACGGGCTTCCTGCTGGTCAGCGGGGTACTGGTGGGCGGTGGCCAACGCTGGCTGCCCGCAGCGACGCGAGCGCCCGGCGTGGCCGTCGACGAGACCGGTCGTCGTACGCCGGCACGGACCGCGGTCGCGGCGCTGGCGCTGACGGCGTACGCGATTCTCGCCGTGGCACTGCCGATCCACCTCGGACTGACCTCGGCGCTGCCGGTCGGTGCCCGCTGGTGGCTGCTCCCGGTCGTGATCGCCGCGTGCCTGCTGTTCCTGCTGGGAGTCGAGCAGGTCGCGGCCGGCCGGACCTGGCGTCGCCTGCTGGTCGTCGCGGTCACCGTGCTCGTGTTGAGCACGTCGGCGGTGCTCGGCCCGGCACCCGGGTTCGTGCTGCTGGTGGTGCCGTTGTTCGCCGTGCTGCTCGGCTGGCACGTGCTGTGGGCGGCGGTGCTGCGCCGGTACGCCACCCCGCGCTGGCTGCCGGCCCTCGTGGGCGCCGTCCTGGTGGGCTGGCCGATCGCCACCACCCTGCCGTTGCGCTGACCAGATGCTCCGCCCGGCGAGGGGTCTAGCGGCCGGCGCGGGCGACGCGCAGCGCCCACCAGATCAGTGGCACCTGCATCGGCACCCGGCCGTAGGCGATGGCCCGTTTCGACGGCCGCCGGTGCCGCCAGTCCACCGCCATCTTCACGTTGGCCGGCAGCACGGCGACGAACAGCGCGGCGGCGGCCCGACCGCCGGCCCGTCGGGTGGCGGGGTGTGCCACCGCCGCCGCCACCGTCAGCTCGGCGATCCCGCTGGCGTACGTCCAGAAGCGGGCCGCCCCGGGCAGCGCACGCGGCACGATCGGGTCGTAGAAGCCGGGGCGCAGCAGGTGGGTGACGCCGGCCGTGGCGAGCAGCCCGGCGAGCGCGACGGCCTCGCCGCGACGGGTGGTCATCGATGGTCCCCCTGCTGTTCGACGGCGCGTTGCACGGCCCGGTAGATCTGCCCGAACCGTAGCGCGTCCGGCGTGCGCAGCAGCATGTGCTCCTGACCGTGGTGCTGCACCCACAGCTCGTGCACGTGGCTGCCGCGCTCGTACGAGCGGTCCAGCCAGCCGAGGGGAATCTCCAGGAACGGGGCCAGTGCCAGCGCCCCCACCGCACAGGCGGCCAGGATGATCAGCGCCAGCTGCCAGTTGCCCCGATCCTGTGCCGACCAGGCCAGCGAGACGACGCAGACCAGCGCGACGAGGGGCGGCAGCGACAGCAGCAGGACCAGCACACCGCGACCCAGCACCCGGCCGCGTACGGCGAGGGTCTTCTGCCCTCGTTCGTGCCAGACGAACGTCACGTCGGGCAGGGCGATCACCTGACCGCCCGCCCGGATCGACTCGGAGGTCACCTGCACCGCGTCGTCCCGGTAATAGAGGGTCATCACTAAGCCTAACCGCCGACAGGCAACTCGCGCGCATGCGCGGCGGCGACAACGGCCGCGATCCCGAACGAGATCTTGGACAGTTTCCGTCAGCGGTTGACGGAAACTGTCCAAGATCCGCGAAGGGAGGCGGGCTAGCGGCGGGCGGGCTGGGTGTGCTCCATCGCGCGCTGCACCGCCCGGTAGATCTGCCCGAAGCGCAGCGCGTCGCCGGTGTGCAGCAACCGCACCGGCTGGCCCCGCCAGCGGGCCCAGATCTCCATCTGCCGGCTGCCCCTGGCGTACGAGCGGTCCAGGTGTTCGAAGAGGAAGTCGGCGACCGGGCCGACGGCCAGCCCGACCAGCACCGAGGCGCCGACGATCGCGATCGTCACGGTGGGGGAGCGGTGCAGCCAGGCGGCCAGGCCGATGCCGAGCACGGCCGCGACCAGCGGGCCGGCCAGCGCGGCGCCGAGCGCGCCCCGCCCGACCAGCACCCGCCAGGAGCGGCTGCCCCGGCGGTGCCAGACCATGGTGATCTCGGCCAGCGAGTAGCTGCGGCCGTCGACCTGGACGGCGGTGGAGGTGACCTGCACCGACCTGTCGTCGTAATACGTGATCATGGCTGGACTCCCGCCCGCGGGGCTGACACCACACTACTTACCCCAACGAGCCGGGTCGTAAGGTTGGCACGCGACTTCGACGAGGAAGTGAGGGCAGCGTGGGCGAGTTCGTTCGGCTGGAGACCAGGGACGGCATCGGCACCATCCGGCTGGAGCGGCCGCCGATGAACGCGCTCAACACCCAGGTGCAGGAGGAGTTGCGCGCCGCCGCCACGGCGGCCACCGCCGACCCCGAGGTCCGTGCCGTCATCGTGTACGGCGGGGAGAAGGTCTTCGCCGCGGGCGCGGACATCAAGCAGATGGCCGAGATGTCCTACGTGGACATGGCCGACCGGGCGGCGGCCCTGTCCAGCGCGCTCGGCGCGATCGCGCGGATCCCCAAGCCGGTGGTCGCCGCGATCACCGGGTACGCCCTCGGCGGGGGCTGCGAGCTGGCGCTGGCCTGCGACTGGCGGGTCGTGGCCGAGGACGCCAAGCTCGGCCAGCCGGAAATCAAGCTGGGCATCATCCCCGGTGCGGGCGGCACCCAGCGGCTGGCCCGCCTGGTCGGGCCGGCGCGGGCGAAGGATCTGATCATGTCCGGGCGGATGGTGGACGCCCAGGAGGCGCTGCGGATCGGCCTGGCCGACCGGGTCGCCCCGGCCGCCGAGGTGTACGACGCGGCGGTCGCGCTCATCACGCCGTACCTCAATGGGCCGGTGCAGGCGCTGCGCGCGGCGAAGCTGGCGGTCGACGGCGGCCTGGACATGGACCTGAACTCCGGCCTGGCCTGGGAGAGTCAGCTCTTCGCGGCGCTGTTCGCGACCGACGACCGGCGCGAGGGCATGGCGGCGTTCGTCGAGAAGCGCAAGCCGGACTTCACCGGCCGCTGACGATTAGCCGAGAACGGTTCACATTGCTCCTACCGGCCAGTAGCGTGGGGCCTCGGTCATGAGCGACGAAGGGGAGCGGCGAATGACGGAGCGGATCGAGGGTCACGGCGGAGAGCTGGCCCTCGCGGCACTACGCGCGCACGGCGTACGGGAGATGTTCACGCTGTCCGGCGGGCACGTCTTCCCGCTGTACGACGCCGCGCACAAGGCCGACTTCCCGATCTACGACGTCCGGCACGAGCAGTCCGCGGTCTTCGCCGCCGAGGCGGTGGCCAAGCTCCAGCGCCGTCCCGGCCTCGCCGTGCTCACCGCCGGCCCCGGTGTCACCAACGGCATCTCGGGCATGACCAGCGCCTTCTTCAACGCGTCCCCGGTGCTGGTGCTCGGTGGCCGGGCACCCGCCTTCCGGTGGGGGTCGGGCAGTCTCCAGGAGATGGACCACCTGCCGCTGGTCGCCCCGGTCACCAAGCACGCCGAGACGGTGTTCAGCACCGACGACATCCCGCGTGCGGTGGGCGCCGCCCTCACCGCCGCGCTCACCCCGCACCGGGGCCCGGTCTTCCTGGACTTCCCGCTGGAGACGGTCTTCTCGGTCGCCGAGACCGACCTGCCCGCGCCGTCCGGCGTCGACGCCGTCGAACCGGACCCGGACGAGGTCAGCCGGGCCGCGACGCTGATCGCCGGCGCGCAGCGGCCGGTCATCATCGCCGGCTCGGACGTGTACGCGGGCGACGCGGTGGCGGCCCTGCGCGAGGCCGCCGAGGCGTTGCAGGTGCCGGTCTTCACCAACGGGATGGGCCGCGGCTCCCTGCCCCCGGAGCACCCGCTCGCCTTCGCCAAGGCCCGCCGCGCCGCGCTCTCCGGCGCCGACGTCGTCGTGGTGGTCGGTACGCCGCTGGACTTCCGGCTCAGCTTCGGCGACTTCGGCGACGCCAAGGTCGTGCACATCGTCGACGCGCCCAGTCAGCGCGCCACGCACGTGCAGCCGGCCGTCGCCCCCGCCGGTGACCTGCGCCTGATCCTCTCCGCGCTGGCCGACCACGCCGGTGACCGGGCCGACCACAGCGGCTGGATCGCCGACCTTCGTACCGCCGAGGACGCCGCCCGCGCCCGCGACGCGGCCGAGATGGCCGCCGAGACCGACCCGATCCGTCCGGCCCGCGTCTACGGCGAGCTGCGCCGGGTGCTCGCCCGCGACGCGATCACCATCGGCGACGGCGGCGACTTCGTCTCGTACGCCGGTCGGTACCTGGAGCCGGCCCAGCCCGGCACCTGGCTGGACCCGGGCCCGTACGGCTGCCTGGGCACCGGCATGGGCTACGCGATGGGCGCCCGGGTCAGCCACCCGGACCGGCAGATCTGCGTGCTGATGGGCGACGGCGCGGCCGGGTTCTCGCTGATGGACGTCGAGTCGCTGGTCCGGCAGAAGCTGCCGGTGGTGATCGTCGTCGGCAACAACGGCATCTGGGGGCTGGAGAAGCACCCGATGCGGGCCATGTACGGCTACGACGTCGCCGCCGACCTCCAGCCCGAGCTGCGCTACGACACGGTGGTCAGCGCGCTGGGCGGCGCGGGGGAGATGGTCACGAAGGCCGCCGACCTTCAGCCGGCCCTGCAGCGGGCGTTCGACGCCGGAGTGCCGTACCTCGTCAACGTGCTCACCGACCCGACCGACGCGTACCCCCGCTCGTCGAACCTGGCCTGAGTCGCACCCGCCGCCGCCGTCGCCCCTCGCGGGCGGCGGCGGTGCGGCGTCTTCCCGCAGTTAAATACGCGGAATGTCAGCGTCGGTCGACGTAACGTCAGCGCGGGAACGGCGGGATGTCAGACCTGTCGCCCATGGTGGTGTCATCACCCGCAGACGACAGGAGTTGCGATGGACCACGCGATCCGCGCCGAGGGTCTGGTGCGGCGTTTCGGCGCCACCACCGCCCTCGCCGGAGTTGACCTGGCGGTCCCGACAGGGACGGTCTTCGGTCTGCTCGGGCCGAACGGCGCCGGCAAGACCACTGCGGTACGGGTGCTCGCCACCCTGCTGCGCGCCGACGAGGGACATGCCACGGTGGGCGGCTTCGACGTGGTCCGCGACGCCCACCGTGTGCGTCAGCTGATCGGCCTCACCGGCCAGTACGCCTCGGTCGACGAGACCCTGACCGGCGCGGAGAATCTGCTGCTGATCGGGCGGTTGCTCGGTCTCAGCCGGGCCGACGCCAAGCGGCGGGCCCGGCAACTGCTCGACGACTTCGGGCTCAGCGATGCTGCCGATCGGGCCGTGAAGACGTTCTCCGGCGGGATGCGGCGGCGACTGGACCTCGCCGCCAGCCTGGTCGGCCGGCCGCAGGTGCTGTTCCTCGACGAGCCGACCACGGGCCTGGACCCGCGCAGCCGCAACGACCTGTGGGACATCGTCCGCACGTTGGTCGCGGACGGGGTGACGGTGCTGCTCACCACCCAGTATCTGGAGGAGGCCGACCAGCTCGCCGGCGAGATCGCCGTGGTCGACCACGGGCGGGTGATCGCCCAGGGCACGCCGGAGGAGCTGAAGGCGAAGATCGGCGGGCAGACCCTCACCGTGCGCCCGGCCGACGTCGCCGATCTCGGCACCGTGGTCGCCATCGCCGGCGAGGTGGCCGGGGTGACCCCCGAGGTCGCGCAGAGCGCGGTCACCGTCGCGGTGAACGACCCTCGCGTGCTGCCCGTCATGGTGGGCCGCCTCGACGCGGCCGAGATCCCGGTCGCCGAGCTGGCGCTGCGCGGCGCGAGCCTGGACGAGGTCTTCCTCTCCCTCACCGGCCACCGGGCCGAGGACGCCCCGGCCGACACCGACCTGGAAAGGACCCCGGCATGAGCGCCGTGACCCTCAGCCCCGCGCTCGCCCCGACCCGTCGACTCAGCGTCGCCGCCGGGCTGCGGCACACCTTCACGCTGGCCTGGCGCAGCCTGGTGCAGATCAAACACAACCCGATGGAGCTGCTCGACCTGAGCATCCAGCCGGTGATGTTCGTGCTGCTGTTCACCTACGTCTTCGGCACGGCCATCGCCGGCTCGTCCGGCGAGTACCTCACCTTCATGCTGCCCGGCATCATGGTGCAGAACGCGCTCTTCGCCACGATGACGACGGGGTTCGGGCTGAACAACGACCTCACCAAGGGCGTCTTCGACCGGCTGCGGGCGCTGCCCATCGCCCGGTGGGCGCCGCTGGCCGGCCGGATCCTCGCCGACACCGTCAAGCAGGCGTGGTCGATCGCGCTGCTGCTCGGCGTCGGGTCGATCCTCGGCTTCCGGGTCGGCAACGGCGTACTCGGCGTGGTGGGGGCGTTCGCGCTGCTGCTGGCGTTCACGCTGGCCGCGTCCTGGATCTCGGTGCTGGTCGGGGTGCTGGTGAGCGAACCGGACAAGGTGCAGATCTTCGGCTTCATGGTGATCTTCCCGCTGACCTTCACCAGCAACATCTTCGTACCGACCGACCGGATGCCGGGCTGGTTGCAGAACTGGGTGGAGGTCAACCCGGTGACCGTGGTGGCCGACGCGCTGCGGGGTCTGCTGGTCGGCGGGCCGGTGGCCGGCCCGGTGCTCCAGACGCTGCTGTGGGGCGCCGGCATCGCGGTGATCTTCGCGCCGCTGGCCGTACGCGGCCTCAGGCGCCGAGTCTGAGTGGCGTACCGGCCGGGCCGCGTCTCACACCTCCGGCCGGTCACCCTCACGGGGCGGCTCACCGTCGCGGCGGCGCAGGTCGTCCTCCCGCCGGCGCAGGTCCTCCTCCCAGCGACGGAAGAGTTCCTGGTCCTGCTGACGCGCGCGGTCCTGCACGGAGCGGAGGAACTCCGGGTCGTCGTCGGGAGCGAGCGGGCGGCGCGGCTGCCGTTCGGTGGAGCCGCCGCCGGCCGGCCACGCCCTGCGGGCCGCGGGGTCGGGCTCCCGGCCGGCGACGAACCAGGCGATCGACCCGACCAGGGGGAAGAACAGGATGATCAGCACCCAGGCGATCCGAGGCAGGGCGCGGATCTGACCCTCCTCGGCGGAGAGGCAACTGATCAGCGCGCAGACGGCGAGGACAATCTGCACCAGGAAGAGGAGAACGTACAGCCGGGCCATGCACCCATCATGGCGCACCGCGTCGCGTCACCACAGTCCGCGAACCGTCGCCAGCACGCCGAGCAGCGCGAGCCCGACGGTGCCCAGCGCGACCAGCGGCAACGTCCGGCCGCCGGTGCGGGCCGCCCCCGTGCCGGTGCCGCGGGGCCAGCAGAGCACGAGCACGCCGCCCCAGACCAGGACGGCCGCACCGGCGATCAGCGCTCCGAACGGGCCGCCGTTCGACGCCAACCGGACGGCGAGCGCGGTCACCACGGTCAGCGTCAGCAGGGTGCGCCGCCAGGCCAGCCGGGTCCGCTCCGGTTGCAGCCCGGGATCGCGTCCGGCGCTCACCGTCCGCCGATCGCGCGCGCCAGCACCGCGATGACCAGCAGCACCGCGCCGGCGCCCACGGCGAGGGCGAGGACGGCGGGGAAGCGGGAGGCGGGCAGCTCCTGGCCGAGCCGGATGGCCCGTTCGGTACGCGCCCAGTGGTCCACCGCGCGGATCGCGACGGCGCCGCCGAGCAGCAGCAGCGCGACCGCGATGACCTCCCGCAGGTGGCTCATCGGCAGCTGCGGCAGGAACTGCGCGGCGGCCAGCCCGCCACCGACGAGCGCCAGGCTGGTGCGTAGCCAGGCCAGGAAGGTTCGCTCGTTGGCCAGCGAGAACCGGTAGTCCGGTGTCTCACCGACGGCGCGCGCCTCGGCCGGGTCGAACCATCGCCTGATCACCTCCCACATGCTGGGAGATTATCCACTTCCCCGGGGCCTTAGCCTGGTGTGGTGACGGATCTTGATGTGACCACGCTGCGCACCGCCTACGACAACCAGCTCCGCCCGGATATCCCCGACCCGGTTCCGGCGGGGGTGACGGTGGAGCGGGACGGGCCGCTGGTCCGGATCATCGGGCTCGACGCCGGGGGGTTCCTCACCTACCGCGACCTGGGCGGGTTGACCGGCGACGCGCTGGACGAGCTGATCGCCCGGCAGGTGGCGCTGTTCCGCGAGCGCGGCCAGTCGGTCGAGTGGAAGCTCAACGGGCACGACGAACCGGCGGACCTGGCGGACCGGCTGCGCGCCGCCGGCTTCGTGCCGGAGGACCGGGAGACCGTCGTGGTCGGGCCGGTCGCGCCGCTGGCCGCCGCGCTGCCCGTCATCCCCGAGGGGGTACGCCTTCGTGAGGTGACCGCGCGCGCCGACCTGGAGCGGATCGCCGCCATGGAGGAGGAGGTCTGGCAGGAGGATCGCTCGCACCTCGTGTGGGGTCTGGCCAAGGAGATCGACGCCGACCCGCACTCGATCACCATCGTGGTGGCGGAGGCGGACGGCACGGTGGTGAGCGCCGGCTGGGTGCGCTTCCCGGCGAAGACCGGCTTCGCCACCCTGTGGGGTGGCTCGACCCTGCCGCAGTGGCGTCACCGGGGCATCTACCGGGCGCTGGTCACCTACCGGGCCCGGCTGGCCGACCAGCGAGGCCGGACGCTGCTGCAGGTCGACTGTTCCGAGGACAGCCGGCCGATCCTGGAGCGGCTCGGCCTCGTCCCGGTCACCACCACCACCCCGTACGTCTACACTCCGTGATCATGGAGCAGCGGTTGACGGACGAGGAGCGCCTGACCCTCAAGACGGGCGCCTTCGGTGCGGTCTTCCTGGTCTCGAACGCCGACCCGGGGATGCTGGGCGTGATCCGGGAGAGCGTGGCCGCCTCCGGCGCGCTGGCCGACGCGAGTGGCGTGGTCAAGGAGGCGCTGACCACCGGTCCGCTGCCCCGGCTGCCCCGGGACTCCCAGCTGGAGATCGAGTCGGTGGTGTTGCCGGCGCTCGGCCGCGCGGTGCGGATCCTGCGGGAGAAGTCGCCGGCCGACGTCGAGGCGTACCGCTCGGTGGTGTTGACCGCGGCGGACCGGGTGGCCCGCGCGCACGACGGGGTGGCCCCGGCGGAGGCCGCCGCCATCGACCAGATCCGGGGTGCGCTGGCCGACCCGGCCTGACCGCGCTGCCTGTCGGTGAGCTGTGTCACTCTGTGTGCCCGGTAGCCGCAACCTACTGGCAGGTAACATTGCGCCGTGGGCAACTGCACAGCAGCCCGCGGTTGACCAGGCGTCGACCGACGCGCGAGGCTGCGGCCCAACCGGGCGAGCCAATCGCAACACCACACAGGAGGGTCGTCGAAGCGCGATGAACATCGTCGTACTCGTCAAGCAGGTGCCTGATTCGGGCGCGGACCGCAACCTGCGCAATGACGACAACACCGTCGACCGCGGTTCGGCGAACAACGTGATCAACGAGATGGACGAGTACGCCATCGAGGAGGCGCTGAAGATCAAGGAGGCGCACGGTGGCGAGGTCACCATCCTGACCATGGGTCCGGACCGGGCGACCGAGTCGATCCGCAAGGCGCTCTCCATGGGCCCGGACAAGGCCGTGCATGTGGTGGACGACGCCCTGCACGGTTCCTGCGCCGTGGCCACCTCGAAGGTGCTCGCCGCCGCCCTCGGTCAGCTGAACGCCGACCTGGTGATCTGCGGCGCCGAGTCCACCGACGGCCGGGTGCAGGTCATGCCGCACATGATCGCCGAGCGGCTGGGCGTCGCGGCGCTCACCGGCGCCCGCAAGCTCACCGTCGACGGCGCCACGCTGACCGTCGAGCGGCAGACCGAGGAGGGCTACGAGGTCGTCACCGCCTCCACCCCGGCCGTGGTCTCCGTGTGGGACACCATCAACGAGCCGCGCTACCCCTCGTTCAAGGGCATCATGGCGGCCAAGAAGAAGCCGGTGCAGACGTTCTCCCTGGCCGACCTCGGCGTCGCACCGACCGAGGTGGGCTTCGACGGTGCGACCAGCGCCGTCGTCGAGCACACCAAGCGTCCGCCGCGCTCCGGCGGCGCCAAGATCACCGATGAGGGCGAGGGCGGCGTCAAGCTGGTCGAGTTCCTCGCCACCGAAAAGTTCGTGTGAGAGCGGGTCTGGACATGTCTGAGGTTCTCGTCGTCGTCGAAGCCACCAAGGAATTCGGCGTCAAGAAGGTCACCCTGGAGATGCTCACCCTCGCCCGTGAGCTGGGCACCCCGAGCGCTGTCGTGCTCGGTGGCGCCGGCGCAGCCGAGGCGCTGAGCGCCAAGCTGGGCGAGTACGGCGCGGAGAAGATCTACGCCGCCGAGGGTGACGAGATCGACGGCTACCTGGTGGCCCCCAAGGCCACCGTGCTGGCCGAGCTGGTCAAGCGGGTGCAGCCGGCCGCCGTGCTGCTGGCGTCCGCCCAGGAGGGCAAGGAGATCGCCGCCCGGCTCGCCGTCAAGCTCGACAACGGCATCCTGACCGACGTGGTCGGCCTGGCCGCCGACGGCACCGCCACCCAGGTCGCCTTCGCCGGCTCCACGATCGTCAAGTCCAAGGTCACCAAGGGTCTGCCGCTGGTCACCGTCCGGCCCAACTCGGTCACCCCGGCCCCGGCCGCCGCGAGCCCGGCGATCGAGCAGCTCACCGTGTCGGTCACCGACACCGACAAGCTGGCCAAGGTCGTCGAGCGGGTCGCCGAGCAGAAGGGCTCCCGCCCCGAGCTGACCGAGGCCGGCGTGGTCGTCTCCGGCGGCCGTGGTGTCGGCAACGCCGACAACTTCAAGCTGGTGGAGGAGCTGGCCGACCTGCTCGGCGGCGCCGTCGGCGCGTCCCGCGCGGCGGTCGACTCCGGCTTCTACCCGCACCAGTTCCAGGTGGGCCAGACCGGCAAGACGGTCTCCCCGCAGCTCTACGTCGCGCTCGGCATCTCCGGCGCCATCCAGCACCGGGCCGGCATGCAGACCTCGAAGACGATCGTCGCTGTCAACAAGGACGGCGAGGCCCCGATCTTCGAGTTGGCCGACTTCGGCGTGGTGGGCGACCTGTTCAAGATCGTCCCGCAGGCCGCCGAGGAGATCCGCAAGCGTAAGTGACCGTGAGACAAGGAAAAGTGGCCGCCCGGCGCCGGGCGGCCACTTTTTCGTCGGGAGCTGATCGGCGGGCCGGGGAGCTGAGCCGGCCCGCCGATCAGCCCGTCAGGGTGCCTCTCAACAGGCTGTCGCCGGAGTGGCGGGTGTTGTTGTCGTACTTCTCGGCGGAGACGTCGACCACCGAGTAGCTCTTGAGGTCGACGTTCGGAGGCAGGGGCAGCAGAGCGTCCGAGTCACCACCGAGGGTGCCGATCGAGAACATCTCCATGTTCGTCGGGTTGATGAGCCAGACCTCGTAGTACCCCGGCACGCGCGGGAGATTCGCGACGTGCAGATGCAGTTGGCCGTTCTGCAGAATCCGCGCGTCACCCTGGGCCGACTTCGGCGTCGAACCGAAGGCAGCCAGGGGCGCGCTGGCCAGCACCGCGGGCGTCGGAGCGGGCGCCGGCTCGTCCGGGCGCAGCACCGAGACCGTGCCCACCACGCCGATCGCCGCCGCCGCGACAGCGGTCACCGCGGTGGCCGCCCAGCGCGACCAACCGGCACGCCGCCTGGCCCGTGACCTGCCGCCCGATTCGGGGCCCGCGACACCCGACGCCGTAGGCCCGGCCGGCGAGCCGCTCGGCCGTTGCCCGATCGTCGCCTGTTCGGCGGCCTGCTGCCGCCGGGCCTCGGTCAGCGACGGCACGGCCTCGGCCGCCCTGATCTCGGCGGCGATGCCCTGCCAGATGTGCTCCGGCGGGTCGGGCAGGTCACCGAGGCTCTGCGTCTCCACGCCGAGCCCGGCCACCTGCCGCAGGGCCGTCAGCTCCGTGCGGCAGTGCCCGCAGGTGTCGAGATGGGTGCTCTCCCCGTTGTCCGCATCGCTCTCACCGAGCGCCAGAAAAACCAGCCGCTCGTGCTCCAGGTGCTGCACCGTCCACCTCCCATCTGCGTTTCAAGCTCGCCATGCCGCGCCGGATGTGACTCTTCACGGTGCCCAGCGGCACCCCGGTCACTGTGGCTATCTGCTGGTGTGTCAGGTCGTCGTAGAAGGCCAACTCCAGCATGCGTCGTTGGTCGTCGGGCAGGCGTGCCAGCTCGTCCGCGATGACCAGCCGGTCCACCACCCGGTCCGGGTCCGGCGTCGTCTGTGCCGGCTCGGGCAACTGCCGGACCGTCTCCACCACGCGGGTCTCCCGCGCCGTGGCCCGCATCCGGTCGATCACCTTGCGCCGGCCGATGCCGAGCAGCCAGCCGATCAACGACCCCTTGGCCGGATCGAAGGTGTCCCTTCCCAGCCAGGCGGCCACGAACGTCGCCTGCGTCACGTCCTCGGCGTCGGCGCGGTTGGCCAGCATGGACGTGGCCAGGTGGAGTACGGCACGGCCGTAGCGGTCGTACGCCTCGCGCAGCGCCACCTCGTCGCCGGACCGGAACCGGGGCGCGAGGTCGTCCACCGGTGGGTCGGGTTGTTGTGGTAGCGCCGTCATCGGGCGTCCAGCCTTCGATGGGGCATACCCGACTGTAGCTGCCACAGCCCTCGCCCCACTCTCCCGGTCGATGTCATCTCACCAGCTCTTCGTCCGCCGGGCCCGATCCGGATGCGGTCGTGGCCGGAAAAAGAAATCGCGTCGAAGGCGCATCCAGCCGTCGCGGAGCCGGCGTAACCCGTTCTGCAAGCCAGGCCTGACGAATCAGCACCAATCACCAGGAGGCAGACATGCAGCTCTCGTACTTCCGTCGGGTCGCCGCGGGCGGCGCCGTCGCCGCGTTGGCCTTCGCCGGCGTCGCCGCGTTCACCGCCAGCCCCGCGTACGCCGCCACCTCGAAGGTCTCGGTCGTGCACGGCATCCCGGACACCCCGGTCGACGTCTACGTCAACGGCAAGAAGACGCTCAACAACTTCAAGCCCGGTGACGTGGCCGGCCCGCTGAACCTGGCCGAGGGCGAGTACGACATCGCCCTCACCAAGCCGGGCGAGCCGATCGGCAGCGCGATCCTCAAGGTCGACAACGCCGAGGTGCCGGGCGGGGCGAACATCAGCCTCGCCGCGCACCTCGACGCCGCAGGCAAGCCGAAGATCACGCCGTTCGTGAACGACGTCTCGAAGGTCGACGCCGGCAAGGCCCGGCTGATCGTCCGGCACACCGCCGCCGCCCCGGCGGTCGACGTGCGTGCCGGTGGCACCCCGGTCTTCAAGGGCCTGACCAACCCGAAGGAGGCCAAGGGCGACGTCGACGCCGGCACGGTGAAGGCGGACGTGGTGCTGGCCGGCACCGACACCGTGGCCATCGGCCCGGCGGACCTCAACCTCAAGGAGGGCACCGCGACGATCGTCTACGCGATCGGCTCCGCCGAGGACAAGACCCTCGACGTGGTGGCCCAGACGATCACCGGCCTGCACTCCGCCCCGGGTGGCGTGCCGAGCGGTGACGGCGGCCAGGCGGGCACCGGCGTGCAGACCTGGTGGTACGCGCTGACCGGTGCCGGCGTACTCCTGCTGCTTGGTGGTGGGGTGCGGATGGCGACCGCGCGGACCGGTCGCAAGTGACGGTGCGCAACCGCGGCGCGCTGGCGGCCCTGGCCGCCGGCGTTGCCGCGCTCACCGTCGCCACCCTGGTGGCGTGCAACTCCCAGCCGGCCGAGAACGTCGGCGCCGAGGAGGCGAGCACGCTGGCCGCCAGCGCGCCCCCCTCGGCCGTCGGCGGCGACCCGTCGGTGCCGGTGACCGCCGGCGAGCTGCCCGCCGGCGCCGGGGTCGTCCCTCCGGTCCGGCTGGTGATCCCCGGGATCGACGTCACCGCCACGGTCAACGCGGTCGGCATCAACAAGCGGACCAACGAGTTCGAGGTGCCGCCCAGCGTCGATCAGATCGGCTGGTACCGCTACGGCCCCGGCCTGGAGGCGGGCGCCGGTTCGGTGGTCATCGCCGGTCACGTGGACAGCGCCAAGCAGGGCCGGGGGGCGTTCTTCCGGCTGCGCGAGCTGGACCAGGGCGACACCCTGACCGCGACCGGCAGCGACGGCAAGGCGCGAAAGTACCGGGTCGTCGCCCGGGAGGAGTACGCCAAGACCAAGATCCCGCTGGAGCGGTACTTCGCCCGCGACGGCAAGCCGCGACTGACGCTGATCACCTGCGGCGGGCCGTTCGACGCCAAGGCCCGCAAGTACCGCGACAACATCGTCGTCACGGCGGTGCCCGCCTGACCGGGCGGTCGCGACGTGCCGGGGTGGGGGAATCCCACCCCGGCACCGTCGCATGGAGCCCACTCCGCCCTCCGGCCCCCGACAACTCGGCCGTACGCTGAACGGTGATGGCTTACCTGGATCACGCGGCGACGACTCCGATGCTCGACGAGGCACTGGAGGCGTACGTCGCTACCGCCCGCGAGGTCGGCAACGCGTCCTCCCTGCACGCGGCGGGTCGTCGTGCCCGTCGTCGGGTCGAGGAGTCGCGCGAGCGGGTGGCTGCGGTACTGGGCGCCCGGCCGTCCGAGGTGATCTTCACCGGTGGGGGCACGGAGAGCGACAACCTCGCGGTCAAGGGCATCTTCTGGGCCCGCCGGGGCGCCGGCCCCGACCGCCGACGGGTGATCTCCAGCGCCGTCGAGCACCACGCCGTGCTGGACTCGGTCGACTGGCTGGTCGAGCACGAGAGAGCCGAGGTCGGCTGGCTGCCGGTGGACTCCACGGGCCGTCTCGACCCGGAGGACCTGCGTGCCGAGCTGACCGCGTACGCCGACCGGGTGGCCCTGGTCACCGCCATGTGGGCCAACAACGAGGTCGGCACCGTGCAGCCGGTGGCCGAGCTGGCCGCCGTCGCCGCCGAGTACGGCGTGCCCTTCCACACCGACGCCATCCAGGCCGTCGGCCAGGTGCCCGTCGACTTCGCCGCCAGCGGGGCCGCCGCGCTGACCGTCACCGGGCACAAGCTGGGCGGCCCGATCGGGGTGGGCGCGCTGCTGCTCGGCCGGGACGTGGCGGCCGTCCCCCTGCTGCACGGCGGCGGCCAGGAACGCGACGTCCGTTCCGGCACGCTGGACACCGCCGGCATCGTCGCCTTCGCGGTCGCCGTCGAGACCGCCGTGAAGGGTCAGCAGGAGTACGCGGCCCGGGTGGCCGCGCTCCGCGACGATCTGATCGAGCGGGTCCGCCGGGCGGTGCCCGAGGTGATCTACAACGGTGATCCGACCGACCGGCTGCCCGGCAACGCGCACTTCTCCTTCCCGGGCTGCGAGGGCGACGCCCTGCTGCTCCTGCTGGACGCCCAGGGCATCGCCTGCTCGACGGGTTCGGCCTGCTCGGCGGGGGTGGCCCAGCCCTCGCACGTGCTGCTGGCGATGGGCGCCGACGACGACCGCGCCCGTTCCTCGCTGCGTTTCACCCTCGGCCACACCAGCACCCAGGCCGACGTGGACGCCCTCGTCGCGGCCCTACCAGCAGCGGTGCAACGCGCCCGCCGAGCCGCCGCCCCCCGCACCCCCCGCTAACCCACCCCCCACCCTCCCGGCCGGCCCCCGCCCCCACCCCGTCGATCATGAAGTTATTGCCGACCGCATCGGCGTGTCGTGGCAATAACT